>JAJFUG010000179.1 GCA_021372515.1 bacterium | reverse complement strand
ATGTCCGGTTAGGAACTTGCAGTGAGAAGACGAAAGACTCTGTTCTGCTTTGGTTTCGGCCAAAGCAGCAAAGCCAGCGGGGGCGCAAACTCGTCCAGACCACGCCTCCGCTTCGATCTTAAGTGTTTACGGAGTGTTGATACCGCTCGCGCGATGCAGCGGCGGCGCTGCCGCGAATCGCCGCCGGACAGTACGGCAATTTGAGCCCTGGCCGTTTTACGCTCGATAACACGCTGCCCTGGCGGGAGGCTCAGGCAGGTGCGGCCACCAAAGACAGAAACGGCGGCCCGAAAAAGCCGCGAGGGTTTAGCTCAGGGGAGATTTCCCACCCGCGGCCCCCCGATGGAGCGCCGTCCCCAACAACTGAAGAGAGAGCCAAACAACCTGTCAATGCGGCTGCAACCGAAGGGGGAGAGAGGCCTATTCGTTCTCCTGCTGGTAGTGCATTTCCGATATCAGCACGTGGTCGTTCTGCAGGATTATCTCGGAGCGCTCGACAAACTTGCCGGCCGTGGCGGCCTGCGCGTCCTCGGTCTCGGCGGCGCGGTAGTCGGCCAGGGCTTTTTCCCGCAGCTCGATGGCTTTCTGGATTTTCTCCTCTGTCAGCTCGCCGCTCTTGACCGCGGCCTCGAAATCGTATTTCTCGTCCTGGGCGTGGTCAATCGCCTGGGCCAGGCGGTCGTAGAGCTGGCCGCGCTGAAGGTAGAGCGTACCGGACTGCACGAGCGCCAGGGCTTTGGTGAAGGTTTCTATCGCCGCCTGAAGCTGCCCTTTCTGCACCTGCAGCTCGGCGATACGGCCCAGCAGCGGGGCTTTCTGCTGGGGCGGGGCCTGGTTCAGAGCTTTGCGGTAGAACTTGAGCGCCTCATCCGGGCGCCCGGCCTGACGGGCGCTCTCGGCGGCCTGGAGTTGCGCCAGCGGGTACATCGAATCGACCGCGGCCACCCGGCTGAACCATTCCAGGGCCAGGGCCGGCTTCTTGACCTTCAGATAGGCATCTCCCAGGGCGAAACGGACCTTGTTCCAGTCCAGTCCGGCCCGGTTGCCGATCAGGCTGTCAGCGGCCAGGAACAGCGGGATGCTGGCGGCGTAATCTCCAGCGTCGTAGGCCACTTTCGCCTGGTTGTAGCTTTCGGCCCCGCGGCGCTCGCCATCGGATTTGGGGATGAACCGCTGCGAAAAGGCATTGCCGGACAAGAACAGTACGGCGGCAAGAAGGAGAGCCGTTGTACGCATTGCGGCCTCGGTTGGAATTGGGGTTGACCTCTGTTAGCGCTGTCCGACAAGAACGGGCCGCACCGTCGCCCGGCGCGGCCCGTCCAAGGTTTTTCAGTCCGGCGGAACAGTTACTTGGTCTTCTCGTTGTAGTCGATCTGCTTCTTGATCTGCTCGGCACGGGTCTTGAGCTGGGCGATGTTGTCCAGGTGCTGCTTGGCGCTCTTGGCGTACTTGGCGTCGCTCACCCGGGCCAGGTCGGCGGCGGCCTTGTCGTAATAGCCGACCGCCTGAATGGCCTTGTCCTTGGTCATATCGCCTTTTTCGATCAGAGCGTCGATGTCGGCGTCTTCCTTGCTCGAGTAATCCAGCTCCTGACCCAGGTCGTAGTAGTTGATCCCGCGCAGGTAGAACAGGGCCTGCTGGTTGTCGGCCGGGGCGCCCTTGAGTGCGCTGGTGTAGGCCTCGACCGCGTTGCGGCTGTCCTTGAAACGCATGCGGTAGATTTCACCGATGTTCAGATAGAACGACCACACGCTGGCCTCGGGCGCCAGCTTGATCGCCTCGCGGTAATACTTGATCGCCTCCTCGTACTTCTTCAGGTCGTTGGCGATACGCGCCATGTTGTAGTACGAGTAGAAAGCGTTCTGGTAGTCGGGCTGCACCTCGAAGATGCTGCTGAAAGCATCGAGAGCCCCCTGGCCGCGTTCGAGCGCCTGCAGAGTGCTGCCCTTGTAGAACAGGCAGTCGGCCAGCATCTTTTTCTGTGTATCGTCGAGGTCCTGTTTCTGGCGCAGCATCTCGACCGCGCGGTCGAGGGACTGCAGGTCGTGCTCCAGACGGGCTTTGTAAGCCGCCGGGTCGGTCTTTTCCAGGCCCTTGGCCAGGTTGAATTCGGCGTAGCCCATCTGGAAACGGATTTCGGGTGAATCATCCCGGATGGCCACGGTCTTGTCGAACTCGTCGATCGCTTCCGCCGCCTTCTCCAGGCGCAGCTTCACGTAGGCCATGTACTGATGGTAGCCGTAATCGTCCGGCTTGGCCTGGATGAGCTTGCCGTAGTAGGTCTCGGCTTTCACGAAGTCGTTATTGGTGAAATAGGTCTTGGCCAGGATTTCCAGGGCCGGCACGTAGTTCGGGTCGACAGTGTCCAGGATCTGCTGGTACAGCCCGAGGGCCTTTTCCGTGGAGTCCATGTTCAGGTAGCAGGTGGCGATCATGAAAGAGGCGTCCGCATCGCCCGGCTGGAGTTCCTGAAGTTTCTTGAAATTCTCGATGGCCTTGTCGTAGATCGCGCTACGGAAATACGACATGGCGATGCTGCGGGCGCTGATCCGCTCCGAGGCCGTGATGATCACCTCGACGCACTTGTCGGCCAGGTCGTTGATCTGCTTCTCGTTGTCCACCGTCGCGGGCTGGCCCTCGATGGTGTAGTTCTTTCCCTCGCTCTGATGGCTCAGGAATACGTAGTCGATCTTGGCCCGCACCTGGGATCCCGCTCCGCCCGTCTGATCGAGCGTGCCGGAGGTGTAGATCGAGGCCTTCAGTGAGTCCATCATCATGGCGAGCAGGGTGTCGCTGGCGATGGTCTCCTCCAGGCTGCCCTTCATGCCCTTGATGTAGCTGTCGAACTGCTCCTGGGAGATGATGTCGAATTTGCCAGACTTGTCGAGCTGCTTGGCCAGCTCCCACTGGAAGCTTGTGACCACTTTCTTGTCCAGTGTGCTCTTGGGCGGCAGGACAAGCACCTTGGGCCGTCCGCTCTGGGCGAATGCGACGCTGCAAAGGGCCTGCGTCATGAGCATGCCAACCAGCGCGAACGTGCGCACAGTATTACCGGCGTACACTTTCATCGTTGCCTCTCCGATTCCTGTTTAATAGCTGGGATGGATCGCTTGAATATCTTAATTGTCGATGCACCCGGAAGGTTGGACGCCGCTGAGGTAGAATTATTCAGCAGTCCGTTCCAGAGTCCGGCTGTGCAGGGAGTGAAGCGCAACATATTCTGCTGCAATCAATTAACCAATTGTCGGCTCAGAACTTGAGACCTCTGGTTCAAACCGAATATCAGAAAATATGTTACGCGCTTTTTTATGTCAATATTTTATCAGATAGCGGAAATCCAGGCTGAAATGTCCCCGCGAATCGGTCTGGCCCACCACCGAGCTGTTCCGGTCGATCAGATACTCGATCTGCGCGCTGCGGGCCGAGGGGTCGATCAGGTCTTGCGAAAAGCTGAAAAACACCTTCTCGAACAGGAATTCGCCCATGGTCAGCTTGGCGCTGGCGCGGTCGGCGTTCTGGTCCTCGGCGGCGCCGGTGCCGCTCTGACGGGTGAAAAGCTGGCTTTCGAAACTGAGCTCATCCAGGCCGGTCCATTCCTGAAGGTAGGGGTTGGCCTGGTTCAGGGCCAGGTTGGCGGCCTGGTCGAGCAGCTTGCTCTGCGACAGCCCCGACTGCTGCTGGAACTCACGGTAGGTCTGGTCGACCAGCACCAGGCTGCGGGCCATTTCCGGGGTCAGGGGCGGCTCGATCTCGCGGTCGTTGACATCCCGCACCGTGATGTCGAAACGCGGGCTGTTCAGTGTGCCGCCGATATGCAGGGCGAAGGTGTTGCTGTCCATTTCGTACTGCTCGCCGGCCAGGGAGGATCCGGTGGTGCTCTGAAGGCTCCAGGACGAGCCGACCAGGTCGGTGCGCAGCACCCGGCCGCGCACGGTGCGCTCGGCGTTGATATTGAGCAGGGGATTGATCGTCGCCTGGCCCTGGAACTGGATCGTGCCGTATTTGAGCTGGAAACGCCGTCCGAACACAGAATAGTACCCGGTCACAGTAGTAATCTGGCCGTTTACCGCCGGAGGGCCGCCTTTCTGGGTGGCGCGCAGGTTGGCGGTCAGCTTGATCCCGGCGTTGCGGTTGCGCAGCCAGAAATTCTCCTGGGCGCTGAACCGCAGGTCGTAGTCGATGGGCAGCACGGGCAGGCGCATCTCGGGGGCGCCGGCCGGGGAGGCGCTTTCCTCCTCGGCGCCGGGCACCGCCGCGCCGAAAGCCGGGCTGATTTCACCCTCGGTCACGCGCACCGTCCCGTCCAGCAGGGGGCGGGCCACCGGGCCGCGCAGGGTCAGGTCGGCGTTGACCCGCAGGCTGGTCACGTAGCGGAACTGCTGCAGCACCAGGTCGCGGCCGCTGACCGCGATGTCCAGGCTGTCGGGATGGAAACCGCTGAGCGGGATGCGCCCGCTGATTTTGAGCTTGCCCTCCGGGCTGGAGGAACTCAGCTCATCCAGCACCAAGGCGCCGCCGGTCAGCTCCAGGCGGCCGTTCATGTTCTGCAGGCGGGTGTTGATCGGGGCGATCAGCCCCTCGCCGCCGCTCAGGCCGATTTTGCCCGAAAGGCTGGGCCGCTCGGGCGTTCCTCCTATCTCCAGCTCGCCGTCGATACGCCCGGCGCTGAACGGGACCACCTTGCTGCGCAGGGCGTTGAGCGGGAAAGAGTTGAAACGCACCCGCAGCGACACCGGGCGGCTGTCCTTCGACGGCTGGTTGCCGGTGGCGAACACCGACAGCGGCACCACCCCCTGCACCGTGCTCAACGTGCCGGCCCCGGACAGAGCTAACGAGTCTATGCGCAGGTTGGTCCGGTCCAGGCGGAAACGGCCAGCGGCCTGGTCCAGGTGCATCAGAGAAATCACCGGGTCGTCGATATTCAGCTCGACTGAGCCGGTGGGCTCCTGGAGCGTGCCCCGGAGCAGCAGACGGCCCTCGGCCCGGCCGGCCAGGTCGAACGGCGGTTTGAGCGAATCCGGCAAGCGCTGGAGGTCGAGGTTGCGGAACGCGACCGCCGTGTCGAACCAGCCCGAGTCCAGGGCCGTGATCTCGCCGCTCACCTCGCCGCCCAGGGCGCGCAGACGGATGCCGGACACCTGGGTCGTGTCGCCGTGACGGTGCAGGTGGATGCTGTCCTCGGCGATCGCGCGGCGCCCGGCGTAAAGAAGGCTCAGCGTGTCCAGGTCCAGGCGGAACTCCCCGCCCGTGCCCACCGGCAGGTAGGTCCCGCGGCAGTACAGGTTGTTCAGGCTGTCCTGGACCACGCTCAGCGGGTCGAACCGGATGTCGCCGCTGTCCGGGACCGTGGCGCTGACGCGGATCGAGTTGAGGGCCAGGCCGGCGAAACCGGCCGAGCTGAATTCGGTGTCGAACGTGCCGTTGGCCCGGGTGACCACGTTGCGCAGGTCGCACTTGCCGTCCATCCGGGCGAACTGCAACTTGCCGTAGGCCCCGTCGGTCAGGGTGAAAGTCCCGCGCAGCTCGGGGTCGTCCAGGTTGCCGCTCAGCGAGCCCGAGAAATCGAGAATCCCGCTCAGGCCCTCGACCGGGAACCAGCGGACAAGCCGCGCCGCCGGAAGCTGCTCGACCAGCACGAACAGGAATGTCTGCTCGTTTTTCAGGTCGCCGATGGCGGTGAGCACCGCCCCGCTGGAGTACAGGGCCAGGTCGTCCAGGCGCGAGCGGCCCTGGTGCAGGGTGTAGTCCACCTGGGCACTGTCCACCGGGACCTCGAACAGCTGGCCCCCCAGGCCCCGTCCCCTGACCGCAAGGTCCAGCGTCGCCTCGTCGTAGCCCTGCCCGTCCAGCTCCACGTGCCCGCCGAGCCTGCCACGCACCCCACGGGTGAACTCGAACCTCAGCCGCGCGATGTCGATGTCCCGGCTCTCGAACACGGCATGGTAGCCGCTGCCCGCCCGCCCGAACAGGAACTGAAGGCCGCCGCTGACCGTCCCCCCGGCGACTCCGGAGGAGATGTCCTCGAAGCTCAGGCGGTCGGAATCGTAACGCAGGACAGTTTTGAGGTCCTGGACCGGGTAGCCGAAAATCGTCCCGCGCGGCACGGAAATACGGGCCAGGATCGCGGTCGAGTCGAAAGTTCCGCCGAATTCGGCGCTGATCCCGGCCGGCCCGATCAGCTCGCCGCTCAGGCCCAGCTCAGTCGGCAGGTCCTCCATGTCCAGGCGGCCTGGCAGGACCTCGTAACGCCAGGTGCGGGCGTGGAAATCCACGAACCCCGAGCCTGTCAGGTCGGTGGCGCCCTTGATTACCCGGCTTTCCTGGAACCCGAGGAAACTGCCGCGAATCGTGACTATGCCGGAATAGGCGATGAGGCCGATCTGATGGTAGTCGGACCAGATGCGCGACCGGTTCACCTCCACCAGGTTCTCGCCGCCGATGTGGGTAAAATTGCCCTCAAGGTGGTGGATGCGGTTCTCGATCGGCTTTTCGTCCAGGTCATCCAACCGCGCGTGCAGTTCACTGATCACGATGTGACGGATACGTATCCGGGTGCCGGAACCTTTGTCCTTGGGCTTGCCTGGATCCTTGTGCCCGCTGGAGCGGAAAAGCATCTCGATATTGTACGAGGCGGCCAGGCTGTCGTGGTGGACCCAGCAGTCGGCGTTTTCGAGCTGCAGGAAGGACAGGTTGATCCCGCGCCAGATCAGGCGCAGCGGGTCGAATTTCACCTCCACCCGCCGGACGAACAGGAAATGCCGCGAGCTGTCGGACGGGTCCTCGATGCGGAAATCGTGGAAGATGAAATGGCCCAGCTCCGGGGTCTCCATCCGGCTGAACGTGGTCGGGCTGGCGAACAGACGGTGGGTCTGGGCCTCGACCAGGTCGCCGGCCAGCATTATGATCGTCTCACGGTTCGTGCGGTAGAACCAGTAGAGGAACAGCCCGGCCGCGACCACAAGCAGCAGTGTCAGGCGCAGAAGGGCCTGCACCGGCTTGTGCCGCCAGCGCCGCAGAAACTTGCGCACCCGGCCCGGACGGGCCTTCCTCGGCTCCGGCTGCGGCGGCTGCTCTTTCCGTGTTTCCTCTTCCATCGCTTGTTCCTTCGCCGCCCGGGGCGGCAGGGGAGGACCCGGCTCAGAAAGCGTGGCCGATCCCGAAATGCACCGAGCCCCAGTCCTTGCCACCGCCGGCCGGCTGGCGCATGCCGTTCAGGCGCCAGGCCGCGTCCACCCGGATCGGGCCCACGGGCGTGCGGTAACGCAGGCCCACTCCGCCGGAGGTGAGAAGGTGGAAACGCGAATCGAAATACAGCTCGCGGAACACGTTGGCCGCGTCCAGGAACGCCACTCCGCCCAGGTCGCGCCAGAGCGGGTAGCGCAGCTCCAGGTTGGTCAGCAACAGCACGTTGCCCGGCATGTCACGGTCGGCGATGGGGCCGATCGACAGCTCGCCGTAGCCGCGCAGGCTCCGCCCGCCGCCGATGTTGAACTGCTCGGTGGGCGGCACCGAGGTGGTCCCGCCGAACTCCCGCACCACGCCGGTCTTGAGCCGGGCCGCCAGCACCAGGGGCTGACGGTTGCGCCAGGAGATCAGCGGGTGCAGCAGCGTGCCCTCGAAACTCAGCATATAGTAATTGATAGCTCCCAGCAGAAACGGGCCGCCCGCCAGGGTGCTCTTCATCACCACCTGGTAGCCCCGGCTGGGGTTGAACCGGTCGTTGCGGCGGTCGAGCATGATCACAGGCGAAACCAGCTGGGTGATCCGCCGGCCGCGGTTGTCGATGATGCTCTTGTCGGCGTCCAGCGTGTCCACGGCAAAGATGTTGCGGCTGTTGAGCTCCATCAGCAGGCTTATCTCCCGTTGCAGGGTGACCATGTTGCGCAGCAGGAAATTGATCCCGGTTTTCTCTTCTTCATGATGACGGTAGGAGACTTTCTCGAACAGCCCCGTGGTGCTGGCCTCGATCCGCGAGTTCAGGAAATAGGGCTGGCGCAGGGTGAGCGAGGAGGAGGAGGAGTACTTGTAGGTCGGGTCTTTCTGGAACGCCTGGTAGGTCTCACGGTTGGCCACGGTCAGGCTGAGGGCGCGCCGGAACAGGTTGTAGTGGCTCCACTCCATGAAACCCCGCAGGCCGTCCACATCGCCCACACCGCCGCCGAAGCTGGTGGAGTGGAACTCGCCCTCGGTGACGGTGATCGCCACCACGATACGCTCGGAGCGGCTGTCGTAGCCCACGAGCTCGTGACGGATGTCGCGCAGAACGCCGATCCGGTAGAGGTTCGACTTGCTGCGGCTCATCTTGTCATCCGTGTAGATGTCGCCCGGCTTGAGCTCCATGCCGCGGAGGATCACGGCGCTGCCGACCCGCTGGTTGCCCTGGATGCGGATGCTGTCCACCCGCACCTGGACCCCCTCGTGGATATCGAAATACACCTCGGCCTGACGGTTGCCGGAGGGGAAATAGAAACGTTCCTCCACCTCCACGTACAGGTAGCCGAACTGGTAATAGCGGCTCAGGATTTTTTGCTTGAGCAGGGCCAGCCGGCGGGCGTCTAAGGGCAGGCCGAGGGTGATTTCCTGCAGGCCGAGCAGCTCTTGCTCCGAAAATATCGTGTTGCCGGTGATATCGATCTTGTGCAGGATGGTTTGCAGGCCCTCATCGACCATCACCCGCAGGTTGACGCTCTGGCGGTCGACCTCGATGTCCTTCTCGAAATCGGCCACCTCGGCCTGCAGGAAGCCGCGGCTGCGGTACAGGGACAGGATTGCCGCCCGGTCCTCGTCCAGCTTCCACTCGGCGTAGGGCTTGCCCTCGCGCGAGGTCATCAGCCGCATAATCTCGGCGGCGCCGATCTGCGAGTTGCCCTCGAGCACTATGTGCCCGAATTTCCACTGGGCCAGCGCCGGGCTCTGACACACCGTCAGCAGCAGGAGCAGGGCGAGCCAGGGGACAAACCGCAACCGCCGGACCAGGGGAAAGGAACTCATTCTGTTCTAAAGTCTCAAGTTGAGGATAAATCTCTGCGAATCAGATTGTTGGACAGTTATTACAGATTAAGGTACTCTCTGACGCCGGAGCGGTCAAGGAGCGCGCTCGGGCGGCCGTCCGCCCCCCACGCACTGAATACATACACCCGTCACCCGGGACGGTTTCCTCGAGGCTTGCCGGCGGGTGAGACCCGGGTGGGCGGACAGTGGAAAAAAAGTACAGAAAATTCAGGCAAAAATATCTCTGTCAAAAAATAAAAACGATTATTCAATAGTGGCAATAATTGCCGCTAATGGCAGGTGCTGCACTTGTAACTGATTGTAAATCAGGGGAATAAAACATGGGCGCCGTCCGTGGACATGGCTGCGCGATGACTGGCACACGGTTTGCCGATACCGGGCTGAGCCAGTTCAGGCACATGGATGGAGCAAACTTTCAGGGAAGAAAGACTACCACATGTTCAACTGCCTGCCAGTTTCCCAGATCGTGGCGCCGCAGAACGCGGCCGCCAGCGCCCCCACCTCCGGTGCGGCCGGAGCGGAGGGGGACAGCGCTTTCCGCGAGATGTTCGGGGGCATGCTCGGCATGAGCGCCCCGGCCTCCACTTCCTCAGACACACAGATGCCGTCCGGTCTCGGCAGCGCGGTGGCTGGCAGCCTGCTGGCTGTCCCGGTCGACCCGGTGACAGGCTCCGCCGTGCTGGTCCAGGCCGACGGCGCGCAGGCCGCCCAGACCGTCGCGGCGGTCGTGCAGCAGTTGACCGACTCCGGCATGCAGAAATTAACCGTGGCCATCGACCCGGCCAGCCTCAGCAGCGACCAGCTGTCCGTGCTTCAGGCCGCCGGGGTTTCGCTGGATGCGGGCCGCACCTCGGTCACATTCCTGGTCGCGCCCGAGGACCTCCAGCTTCTCACCTCGATGCTGAACGGCCAGAGCGCGCCCTCGGCCGTGCCGGTGGTGCTGGTCGGCGGGCAGGACGGCCAGGTGAAAACGACCCAGGCCCTGCTGATGCCGGCTCCGCTGGCGCAGGGCGCGCCGTCCGCTGATAGCTCCGCCCCCGCCGCCTCTTCCGACCTGGTCCTGCAGTTCAACTCCGGCCTTCTGGCCGAGGTCCCGGTAGAGCAGACCGGCCAGGCCGCCGCCACCGGCGGCGCCACGGACGAGTCGGACCAGGACACCGAGCTGCCCGACCCGGCCGACCTTATCGAGGAATTGTACAGCATCCTTCTGGCCGCGCTCAGCCTGAGCCTGCAGGACAGCTCCGGCAAGACAGAGGGCACGGGCTACCAGGAGTTGCTCCAGCGTCTGCGCAACCTGGTCTCCGAGGCCGCCAAGCTGGTCGGCGCGGACGCCGAGGTGGATGCCACCGAGCTGCAGAAAAACCCGCTGACGGGTTTCGGGAAACTGTTGGAGGCTCTGGAGGCCAAGCTGACCCACAAGGATGAGGAAAATGTCGACAAGACCAAGCCCGCCGAGGATGAGAACAACGAGGCGGGCAAGAAGGACGAGGACTTGCATGAGGTCCTGGCCTCGCTGGTCGTGCTCTGCCATATGCTCGCCCAGTTCCTGGCCGGACAGCCCGACATACAATCCGCGCTGAACGGCTCCGGCGAGGGCCTGGATGTCCAGTCCCTGGCCCGCAGCCTGGGCGCCCTGGACAACCTTTCCGACCAGGAGCGTCAGGCCGCCCTCGATTCCCTTCTTACCGGAATGACCCCCGGCCAGCCCGCCGATAAAGATACAAAGGATGGTTCTTTACAGACGGCAAACGGCTTGACCGCTCTTCTCGAACTGCTGCGCGAGCTGGCCGGGAACAAATCTGTAGCTACGCAGGATGGGGCTGTCTCGGGTGCGGACAGCGGCGAGGGCGACACCCAGTCCACAGCCGCCCCGGCTGCTCCGGCCGCTCCGGCCGCCCAGGCCGAAACGTCCTCCGCTCCGGCCGCGGCCTCCACGGACAAGCAGCGCGGCTCGCTGGTACAGACACTGCAGGAACTGATCGCCGTCCTGGAGAAATACCCGCCTTCGGTGGAACCGCAGGCTGAGGAAAAGGACGAGTCCAAGGCTAAACCCGCCGGTCAGGAAGACAAGGCCGGGACCGGCACCGAGAACCGCCCGTTCCTGGCGGCCGCCCACGCCATGCTCGATCTCCTGGTCGCGGACCAGCCGCAGCAGGCCCAGGCCGCGGAGAGTCAGGACACCGCAACGCAGCCCCAGCTTGCCGCCCCGTCAGCAGAACAGGCCGCTCCGGTTCTGGTCGACCTGCCGGTTGCGGACAGCAGCGGCGATACCCCTGCGGCGCCAGCCGAGGCCTCCCCGGACGCGGTTGTGAAAACGCCCGCCCCGGGACTGACTTCCCAGCCTTCGACCGTGCCGTCGGTACCGGACGCAGCCGCGGCCCAGCAGCCGGTTGAGGCCGCTCAGACGAAGGCCCCGGCCGTGCTGGCCGCTCCCGAGACCGCGGCCGCCGATCCGCAGACTGCCGCCGTCCCCGCCGGCAAGGCCGGCGCCGCTCAGCCCGAGGCCGTGACCCCAGGCCGTGAAACCCCGAAACAAGCCCAGTCCACTCCGGTCGCCGTACAGACCGCTCCGGAGGCGCATAAGGCGGACACTCCGAATACAACTCAGGAAAAGATTTCGATCCCGGTGCAACTGGTCGATTCCAGCGCCACGACCGCGGTGAAGGCCCAGGCCTCGGCCCCGCACCAGCAGGCCATCCAGGCCTATGCCGGACGAAACGCCGCGCAGAGCCACACCGCGCACAATCAGGACTCCCGCTCCCTGGCCGCCGGCCAGGTGGCCGCGAACGCCCAGGCCCTGGGGGCGACAGTCGAGTCCATCTCCAGCGGCGGGCAGGGAAAGCGTGACAGTGAGTCCGGCGAGGGCAAACCGGGGTTGGTCAAGCTCGCCGCCACCGGTGTTCAGACCGCCGACTCCGCGCCGGAGGCTTTCCGCAGCGAGCTGAGCACGGCCCGTCCGGCTGAGGCTGTGAAAGAAGCCCCGTCCACTCCGGCCGCGCGCGCCCTCAACCTGGTCAACCAGGCCGAGGTGCTGGAAAAGCTTTCCTCCGCCGCCCGCCTGACCACTGTCGGCGGCACGAGCGAGATACGGATCAAGCTGGAGCCCGACAGCCTGGGCAGCATGCGGGTGCACCTGAGCGTGGACGACAACCACGGTGTGACCGCCCGGATCCAGGTGGAAAGCCACGAGGCCCGCTCGATCATCGAGAACAGCCTGCAGCGGCTGAAAGATTCGCTGGCCGAGCAGGGCCTGCGGGTGGAGAAATTCAACGTGGACGTGCGCCAGGACCAGGGCCAGCAGCAGACCGCCGGCGGGCGGGACGGGTCGTGGCGCGGCCAGCACGGCTCCGCCCTCTGGAACCAGAACGGGGAAGCGGACAGCCTCGCGCCGGATGCAACCGAACCTGAAGATATACAGTCGCCGAAAAATCTCGGCTACAATACGGTGGAATGGGTGGCCTGAGGGCCTCCCGGGGAAGGAGAACTCGCCATGATGCAGGTGACCGATTCTCAGAACAGTCTGCCCGAATGGGCCAAGACCAAGAGCGGGATCGAGGATGTCGAGAACAAGGGCAAAACGTCCAAGGATGATTTCCTCAAGCTGCTTGTCACCCAGCTCCAGAATCAGGACCCGCTCAACCCGGCCGACAACCAGGAATTCTCGGCCCAGCTCGCCCAGTTCTCCAGCCTGGAGCAGCTCACCGAGATGAACGATACGCTTTCCAAGAACCTGGAAGGCACCACCGCGCTCGGCAAGTTCATCAACAACAGCGTGGCCGCCGGCTTCATCGGCAGGGAGATCAACGCCGTGGGAGACCAGGTGCTGTTCGACGGCGAGAATGAAACCACGATCCAGTTCCACCTCGAAAACACAAGTTCCGAAACCACAGTGCACATTTACGACAGCACGGGCGCAGAGGTGCGCTCCCTGGACTTGAGCGGGCAGCCCAAGGGCGGCTCGGAGGTTGCCTGGGACGGCAAGGACGACCAGGGCGACACCTGCAACGAGGGCATTTACTATGTCAAGGTCGAGGCCACGGATTCCGAGGGCCAGACGGTCGATGCCACGACTTTCATGTCCGGCCGGGTGACCGGCGTGCGCTATGTGGACAACCAACCCTTCCTGATGCTGGGCGAGAAAATGGTTTCGCTCGAAAACGTGTTCGATGTGCTGGACCCCGGCTCTTTGGAATAAAACTGACTGCGGATTCAAAACAGAAACTTGGGACGATACATATAAATCAACCCCGGGCCGCCGCCTGAGACGCGGCTGTGCTCCAGTGACACGGAGGTCGAAAGATGAGCTTGCAGAGTACGCTTTTCACCGGCGTTTCCGGTCTCCAGGCCAACAGCATCCGGCTGAGCGTGATCGGCAACAACATCGCCAATGTCAACACCGTGGGCTTCAAGTCCTCGCGGGCGAATTTCAACGAGTTTCTCGTTCAGACAATCTCCGAGGCCAAGCGCCCGATCGAGGGTTCGGTCGGCGGCATCAACCCGGTGGCCTACGGCCTGGGTGTGGGTGTCTCCAGCATCGACAACCTGTTCGGCCAGGGCACGCTCGAAGCCACCGGAGTCACCACCGACCTGGCGATCCAGGGTGACGGGTTCTTCGTGGTGCGGGACGGCCAGCGCAGGCTCTACACCCGCGCCGGCGCTTTCCAGTTCGACGGTGACGGCGCGCTGGTGCAGAACAGCACCGGCTACGTGGTGCAGGGACGGCTGGCCAACACCGGCGGCGTGATCCCCTCCGGCGCCCCGATCGAGGATATCTTGGTGCCTCTGGGCCTGACCACTCCGGCCAAGTTCTCCACGCGCGTCGGTTTCAAGGACAACCTGGACGCCGACTCCGGCGTGCTGGCCAAGACCCTGACCACCGCGGTGCCGTTCAGAATCCGCGCCACCGGTCAGGTGGCCAGCGGCGTGACCGACATCAACGACCTGTCCCAGACCATCAACCAGTTGGACGAGGGCGACCGGATCAAGATCAACGGCACGAACCCGGACGGTACGATCGTCTCGGCGGTTTTCCGTTACGGCACAGGCACCGAGCTGTTGACAGACGGCTCCACCGTGGCGCGTGACGGGACCACGCTGGCCAGCCTGGTCAATGTGGTCAACAACGCTTTCTCCGGCGTGACCGCCTCGATCGATCCCAACGGCAACATCGTGCTGGTGGACGACTCCGCCGGCGCCAGCCAGACCTCCATCTCGCTGGCCTTCGAGGAAGACGCCCGCAGCGCCTCGGTGCTGGGCAACACGATCCAGGACACTTTCCTGCCCGAGTCCACTGCCTCCATTGTGGGCCCTTCGCTCAATATCACCCCCTATAACAGCGAAACCCATACCGGCGGCTTCCGTTTCACCGCGGATACCCAGGGCACCCAGTTCCCGCGCCAGCTTTCCATCGCCGTGGGTGGCGTGGACAGCGGCCGTGACAACGTGATCACCATCGGCGCCGACCCGAACGGCGACGGGATCTACGAGAACCTGAGCGAAGTGGTGGACGCGGTCAACCGCGGCATCAACAACGATCTCGAGCTGGCCGGCACTGTGGCCGCAGTGGCCACCCCGGAAGGCGGCATCCGCCTGACCACCACCAGCCCCAGCGATTTCTTGACTATCAAAGCCGTGCCCGTCGGCGATCAGACCACGGTGACCGACCTCGGGTTCACCAGCGGGGAGCAGGGCAACGGTGTCGGCCAGGGCGGTCTCAACCTGACCACCTTGAAGTCGACCAACCAGTTCCGGATCCAGATCAATGACGACCCGGCCCGCACGGTCTCTCTCGCTCCGGCGGTCTATCCGGATGTGGAGTCCCTGGTGGCCGGTTTGAACGCGGCGATCAACTCGAACGCCGACCTGAGCGGTGAGGTCACCGCCACGGTCGATTTCAGCCAGGGTGCTGCGGCGGTCAAGTTCCTCACCAACCGTCCCGCGGCGCAGATTTCCGTCCTGCGCGGCACACAGGCGGTGCCGGTCGGCGGCGTTGATATTTTCGACGCCCTGGGCTTCAACGATCAGAACGAGCTGGCCCTGGACGGGATACCCGGCAATGAGAAAGACTTCAACAACATCTCGGACAACGGCAACGCCACCAGCTCCATCGCCCTGTCCGCGTTCTCGCTGACCCAGGAAGGCCGCGATGCCGGCAGCCACATTGCCTCGATCACGGTTTTCGATTCGTTCGGCGAGAACCACAACATGGTGGTCACTTTCAACAAGAGCACCCAGGAACTGCCGGCGGTCGAAAGCAAGCTGATCTCCACCGCCTACCCGCTGATGATTGCGAGCCAGGACCCGAGTTCCAGCCCCTATGCTCTCCAGGCCGTGGATCCCTCGACTGTCACGAGCGCGGTCACCGACCTGTGGAGTGTCAACAACACCGACCCTGAGAACCCGATAATGGGTGACGCTCAGCCGCGCGCCGGCGACCTGATCCGTATCACCGGCACCAACACCAAGGGTCTGCCGATCAGCCGCACGGTGACAATCGAGGGTGGGGTCAATCCGACCACGGTGCAGAACGTGCTGGACGAGATCAACATCCTGTACGAATCCAAGCTGTCTGGCGGCAACGGGACCGGGTCCACGGCCTCGATCAATTCCCGCGGCCAGATCGTTCTGACTGATGACGAGGCCGGGTCTTCCCTCTCCGCGATCAATATCACTTTTGAGGACAACCCGGACAATCCGCGCGAGACCACGCCCAGTTATCCGTTCCGCCTGGCCGAGAATTTCCGCACCCTCCAGCAGGGCGCCAACGCCATCGTGACCGATGTCCCGGGGCAGTGGAACTGGGAAGTCAAGATGACCAAGAACGAGACCTCGCTCACCGGCAACCAGGGCACCGTGATATTCAACCCGGACGGCAGTCTGCAGGGGTTCTCGGTGCGTGACCGCAGCGCCACATTCGGTTTCGATCCCAACAACGGCGCCGACCGCGTCGAGTTGGCCCTGGACATGGGCACCATCGGCGGTTTCGACGGCCTGACGCAGTTCCGCGGCTCCTCGACCGCGATCATAGCCAACCAGGATGGTTTCGCCTCGGGCAAGCTCAGCTCGCTCGAGATCGATGAGGGCGGACAGATTACCGGCGTCTTCTCCAACGGCGTCACCAAGACCCTCGGCAAAATCGTCCTCGGCAGTTTCAACAATCCGGGCGGTCTGATCAAGGAAGGCAACAACAACTTCCAGGAGTCGGCCAACTCGGGCACCGCGCTGATCGGCGAGGCCCAGACCAACATCCAGGGCACCATCTCCAGCGGGTTCCTCGAAAGCTCCAACGTGGACACCTCGGCCGAGTTCGCCAACATGATCACCACCCAGCGCGCTTTCCAGGCCAACGCCAGGGTTATCACCTCCACCGACACACTGCTGCAGGAGGTGGTGAACCTCACCCGCTGAGCCGCCTGACCGGCTGAGCGCCTGAAGACAGGGGGGACGCGATCCGTTCGCGCCCCCCCCCTTTGTTTTCCCCGCACTTGGAAAAAGACTCCACCCTGGGGTGGGTATATTCCTGCCAACCGGTTATGGCTTGCTTTTACCGTGACCTCCGCTTATATTCTTTAGTTGGGTAACAGGTTACTATTCAGGATGTTATGAGAAATCAACGCACTTTTCCAAGGAGAATGAGATCCTCGGGGGACAACCGCGTGCCGGGTGATGCCGGTGGTATGTTTTTTGCTTTATCGAAGCAGGGCGGAACGACTTTCCAGTCGGCTGTAACAGCTGCGCAAGGGGCGTTTCGCCGGGAATGAACCGAAATACGATTCCACTTATACCGGTAATCTGCCGATTTTACTTAGCAGGCGCCGCAACGGGGGCGGAAAATGATCGAAGTGACAAGGCTCAACGGCGGCAAGATTGTACTCAACGCTGATTTGATCGAGTATGTCGAATCCACGCCCGACACCATCATCGCCCTGACTTCCGGCAAAAAGTACATCGTGCTGGAAGATGTCGCCGCGGTGGTGGAGAAGGTGAAGGAATACCACCGTCAGGTTTCGCCACTGTTCGGTCGCAGACCCCCTCGAATCCAGGACGACGGCACCCTGGAAGAGGCCTGAGCGGAGCAGAGCAAGTCCCTGAATCCGAACGCACGGAGTAGAAGGCTGAATCATGGACATAACGACAATCATCGGGTTGATCGCAACAACGGCTGTTATGCTGCTAACCGTTCTCTCAAGTGGAAGCCTCGCTTCGTTCATCGACATTCCGTCCATTTACTGCACGGTGGGTGGGACCATTGCGGTGACTGTTACGAGCTATCCGCTCAACGAGCTGATGCTTTTTGTGGGAGTGATGAGGAAATCCATTTTTACCAAGACCCCCCCCGTGACCGAGACCATCGCCACCCTCGTCTCCTTTGCCGAGCGGGCGCGGCGCGAGGGCATCCTGGCCCTGGAGCGGCACATGGAGGAGATCGAGGACGAGTTCCTGGCCAAAGGTATTCAGTTGGCGGTGGACGGCACCGAGCCGGAGCTGATGCGCAGTATCCTGACCACCGAGCTGGATTACATGGCCAAGCGTCACAGCCTGGGCCAGGCGATCTGCGGCACTCTGGCCACCTACGCCCCGGCCTTCGGCATGATCGGCACCCTGATCGGCCTGGTGCTGATGCTCCAGACCATGAGCGACCCGGCCACGATCGGGCCCTCCATGGCCGTGGCCCTGATAACCACTTTCTACGGCGCGATCATGTCCAACTGCATGTTTCTGCCGATCAAGGACAAGCTCAAGCGTCGCTCGGAGGAAGAGACCCTGATCAAGGAAATGATGATCGAGGGCATCCTTTCGATCCAGTCGGGTGACAACCCGCGCATCGTGGAACAGAAACTGACCTCGTTCATCTCGCCCAAGATGCGCCGGGCGATAGTGGAGAAATAAGCTCGGCCCCGGAGTTCGAGTATGGCCAAAGGCTGTGATTGTCCGGAAGGGGCGCCGCCCTGGATGACGACCTACAGCGACCTGATGTCGCTGCTGCTGTGTTTCTTCGTGCTCATCGTCTCGATGAGCTCGATCCACGAGAACGACTTTTACGCCGGTGCGGGCAGCCTGCGCGGGGCTTTCGGCGTGATGAACGCCGACCCCTCGATAGTCAAGCTGCAGAACGTGGTGATGCCCACGCTTAAAAACGTGCAGCGCTCGATTATCGACAAGGCCGTCTCCAACATGCAGGATTTCATCAAGTCGGAGCATCTGGGAGACGATGTCAAGGTGGTGATCTCGGATAAAGGCGTGGCCCTGTCGGTGGCCGCTCCGCTGCTGTTCGACCTGGGCAGCGCCGAGCTGAAGCCCGAGTCGTTCAAAGTGCTGGAGCGCGTGTTCGCGATCTGCCAGGGCTGGCCCAATATCATCCGGGTTGAGGGGCACACCGACAATGTCCCCGTGGCCGACGGCAGCGTGAACCTGGACTCCAACTGGGACCTGGCTTTCAACCGCGCCCTGAGTGTGGTCAATTTCGGCATCCAGTTTGCCAAGATTCACCCCAGCCGCCTGGTCCCGGTCTCTTACGGCGAGTTCCATCCCGTGGCCGACAACGCCACCGAGGAAGGACGCGCAAAAAACCGGCGCATCGAGATCATGATGGAGTACAAGAAAGACGATCCCGATCCATTCAAATGACTGTCCGCCGGCCCGCGGCCGGCGTATTCAAACGGGAGTATGCGGAAATGGCGGATGAACCTCAGGAAGCCCCGGAATCCGAGGGCGGTGCAGGGGCAGCCTCATCTAAAGGCAAACTGTCGTTCAAGACCCTGATCCTGATCGGCTTGCCGCTGGTGATGGTGCAGGCGGTTTTCGCCTACTACATTGTCACCAGTTTCATCAAGCCCCATCTGCCTGCGGCCAAGCCGAAGGTGGAGGAAAAGAAGAAAGAGTCGCAGCCGGGCAGCCCCAAGGTCGAGGGTGAGATCGATCTGATCAAGTACACGCCCATGCCGGTGGAGGACGTCATCGTCAACCCGGCCGAGAGCCAGGGCCAGCGCTACCTCAGTGTCTCGGTAGTGCTGTATGTCCCCGCCGAGCTGGCGGATCAGATCAAGAAGCTCGAACCGGAAATACGCGCTGTGATTATCGAGCAGATCAGCCGCAAGCGGATCGACGAGCTGGTCGATTACCGAGACCAGGCCGTGCTGCGCGATGAGATCAAGGAAAAGGTTAACGCGGTGCTCAAAAACAATTTCGGCGCCTCGCTCAAGAACGTCGAGGTGCCCAGAGTGGTGTTTTCCAAGTACATCATCCAGTAAACCCACGGGCCTGATGCCATGAGCAAGATTCTGTCGCAGGAAGAGATCGATGCCCTGTTGTCCGGTGAATCCATCAGTGCCGGACCACAGCCCGGCCCACAGGAGTCCGGGGGCGAGGAGCAGAAAGACAAGCTGGTCAGCCTGTACGATTTCAAGCACCCCAACCGGGTCTCGAAAGACCAGCTCCGGACCATCCAGACCATCCACGAGGCCTTCG
Organism: bacterium; assembly: GCA_021372515.1. NCBI lineage: Bacteria > bacterium. The sequence goes on along the minus strand of JAJFUG010000179.1, from coordinate 11,418 downwards.
CCCGCGGTTTCGCCACGCACCTTTCCACGCGGCTGCGCAGCCTGGTGGACATCGATCTCACCTCGGTGGACCAGCTTACCTACTCCGAGTTCATCATGTCCATGGCCGACCCCAGCGCGGTGTACATCTTCAACATCCGCGAGCTTGAGGGGGATGCGATCCTGGAGATCAGCCCGCAACTCGTGCTCTACATCATCGACCGCTCGTTCGGCGGCGAGGGCGGAGTGACCCAGGAGGCGCGCGAGATCACAATCATCGAGCAGAACGTGATGAAAAAGATCGTGGACAACGCCCTGGACCAGTTGGTGCGCGCCTGGCAGAACATCACCCCGCTGACCCTCGAGCTGAAAGACTTCGAGACCAACCCCCAGCTCATCCAAATCAGCCCGCCGGGCGAAACCGCGATCATGATCTCGTTCGAGGTGAAGATCCAGGACTTTTCCAGCCTGCTCAACCTCTGCTTCCCGTATTTCGTGCTCGAGGACGTGATGCCCAAGCTGAGCGCCCAGCACCAGATCGCGCACACCCAGAAAAAGTCGACGCGGCACGACGAGGGCATCGTGCAGCACAAGCTGCGCGCGGCCGAGATACCGCTCAAGGTGACTCTGGGCAGCACCAAGCTTTCACTGCGCGATATCATGGGTCTGGAGATCGGTGATATCGTGCGCCTGGACAACCGTCTTGACGAGATGCTGGACGTGATCATCCAGGATACACCCAAATTCAAGGCCAAGCCGGGGTTATTCCGCAACCACAAGGCTGTGCAGATTGTATCGGCTGTCCAGGAAGGAGGCCTGAAACATGAGTAATTTCAGCCTGACCCCGGAACAGGAAAAGGCGCTGGGCGATATCGCCAAGACCGTGTCCGAGGAAAGCGCAGTGGTGATGTCGACCCTGCTGGACAAGAAGATCGACATCAACGTGAAAGCCTCCGGCGCGGCCGATACGGCCGGCCTGAACGGTCTGTTCCAGGATGAGATCGTGGTTGTGGAGAGCGCTTTCGCCACCGGGTTCGACGGGTCGTTCCACTTTCTGTTCACCAAGCCCCTGGTGGCCCGGCTGAGCGACCTGATGATGATGGGTGACGGGACGGCGGAGTTCAGCGAGGACCATATCGACGCCATCCAGGAGGGGGTCAACCAGATGATGGGGGCCGCCGCCACCTCGCTCGGGGCCAAGCTGGGGCGCAGCCTCGATTTCCAGCCCTCCATGGCCCGGTTGAGCACGCTGGGCGACTCCGGTCTGACCCTCGATGACCTGACCGCCATCGTTTTCGAGCTGCTGGTCGAGGGCGCCTCCCAGGGGCAGATTTCTCTGCTGATACCGCACGCGACCCTGGCCGAGATGGAGTCGCTGCTGGGGCAGGGCGGGACCGCGGCCGCCGCCGCAGCCGCGCCCGGACCCTCGGCCCAGTCCGGCGGTGGAGGGATGCCGGATTTCGACATGGACATGGGTATGGGCATGGGCGGCATGGAGTCCTCCGCGGCCCGCTCCGGCATGCCGGAGTCCCGGATGGATTTCGGCTCTTCTGTCGGCGGCGGACGGATGCCGGCGCTGGAGAGCATCAGCCTGGGCCAGGCCGAGCACGAGCGACTCGAACTGCTGCTGGATGTGAAGCTGGATGTCTCCATCGAGCTGGGGCGCTCGCGGATGCTGCTGCGCGACATCCTGGAACTGGGGCCCGGCGCTGTGATCGAGCTGGACAAGATGGCCGGCGAGACAGTGGACCTTCTGATCAACGACAAGAAACTGGCCGAGGGCGAGGTGGTGGTGGTGGATGAGAATTTCGGGGTGCGCATCACGCACCTGGTGAGCATGGAAGAGCGTATCAAGATGCTTCAGACCACTTGAGCGGCCGGCAGCCCTGCGCGGCTTTCACCCCTTGTCTGGAGATGGTTTGAGCTGTCACCGACACAACCCGGGGCGGTTTTTCCCCGTAGCGCTGCCTGCGGCGCTGGCTGTCCTGCTGGCCCTGGCCCTGAGCGCCCCGGCCTCCGCCCGAACCGCCGCCGACTCCGCCCGCGACTCCGCCGCCGCGGTTGCCGCCTGCTGCCACGATTCCACCGTTGCCGACAGCCTTCGCTCCCCGCTGGACACGATCCCGGCCTGGAGCGCCGGCACGAGCGCGCCGCGTTTCGACTTCTCGGATGAGCACCGGATCGGCTCCGGCGGTTCGGGCTGGGTCTGGGTCTTTTCCTCCATCCTCATCGTCATCGGCCTTCTGTACCTGTTCCTCTACCTGCTGCGCCGCTTTTTCCAGCGCCCTGGCAGCCTGGGCCCGGCCAGCGGGCAGTTCCAGCTCTTGCAGCAGTTCCACCTCGGCCCGAAGAAGCAGCTCGCCCTGGTGAAAGTCTGCGGGCGGGTGCTGCTGCTGGGCGTGACCGACAGCTCGATCAACACCCTGCTGGAGATCAGCGACGAGGCCGAGCTGAAAAATGTCCTGGCCTCCTTCGAGAACGCCCCCGGCGCGAAAGCGCAGAATTTCCGCGAAATCTACCAGGGCCTTCTCCGCCGCAACAAGAGCTGAGCGCCTTTGCTCCATCTGCTGTACCCGTAACCCGATATCGACATTGTGCCCACCGGCGGCCGCGGGTTTCACGGTTGCGCCGCGGCAAGCCGCGGCTGTATATTCCATTCAGCGGCTGCCGCCCCGGCGGATCACGGGCCGGCCGCTCCCATCCGCTGTGCTTTTAATCGCCATGCCTGATCGGAGAATTGAATGATAGACACAGATGCCACCTCCACGGAACTGGAGCGCTCCGGGGCCGAGGTAGCCTTTTTGCCGGTGGGAGCCTGCGAGCAGCATTTCGGCCTTCTGCCCCTGTGCACCGATATCCTGCAGAGCGAGCGCCTGGCCCGCGACATCGGTGCGCATTTCGACAGCTTCATCTGCCCGGCGCTGCCCTACGGCACCTCGCTGGAGAACACCGGCCGCCCCGGCACCCTCACCCTGATGCCCGGCACCCTGGCCGCGGTGGTGCGCGACCTGGTGGAAAGCCTCTACAGCCAGGGGTTCCCGCTGGTGGCGCTGATCAACTCGCACGGCGGCAATTTTGTCCTGCGCCCCACGGTGCGCGAGCTGAACTACCGCAACGCCGGGCGCAAGACGATCTTTGTCGATCCCTGGGAGCTGGCCCCGCAGGACGAGGTGGCTAAGATTTTCGAAAGCCGGAACGAATTGCACTGCGGCGAGATGGAGACCTCGGTGATGCTGTACCTGGCCCCGGAGCGGGTGCGCCGGGAGGCGATGGTGGACGGCGTGCCGGAAGCGTCGCGCGCCGAGCTGGACATGTTCTCGATCCCGCAGCTCACGGGAGGCCGCCCCTGGGGGCTGGCCTCCCGCGCCACCGCGGCAAAGGGCGAGCGTTTCTACAACCTGATGGTCGAGACCGCCGTGGCCTTCATCCGTCGCGTGATCGCCCGTCACCGCGCCGGGGGCGGCTCCTACCACGGCTGAGCGCGTCTCAGGCTTATTTGGGTTCCAACCGATACCGTAGGGGCGGCCCCCTGTGGCCGCCCAAATCGAAAGGGGCAGGCACAGGGGCCTGCCCCTACGGAAACTGTCAGAGCAGATTGAACGCAAACCGGTCTCAGGCCCGCTCGATCAGCTCCACGTAGCCGTATTCCTTCAAGGTGTCGAACAGGGTGAAAAGGCTCTCCAGCGTGGGAACCTTGCCCAGTTCCTGCCCCACCAGCCATTGTATCTCTAACAGGCTCCTCTGCCCGTCCGACCAGCACATCGGGGCGTTCTGCTCGTAGGACCAGCAACTGCATTCCAGCTTGCGCTCTTTCTTGACCGCCTCGGGCACCCGGGTCAGCGAGAGCGGCCCGGCGATCAGGCGCTTCGGCACGATCCGGTCGGCCTTGCGCTCCGCCTCGCTCTGCGCCTTGCGCTCGAACCGCCTGCCGTCCGTCGGACGCAGCCGCGCGGCGAACTCGGCGATCTCCCGGCCGGTCTGCCCGGCGACAGCCTCGATCTGCTTGCGCTCGGCCTGGCCCAGGGCCAGGTCGTCCATCCGGGCCAGCTTGCGCTGGAACAGGGACAGAAGGTACTGGGCGCGCTCATCGAACGCCGCGCCGTCGGAAAGCTTCTCGGCCGCACGGGCCAGGTGTTCAAACGCGGCGCGGCGCACCAGGGCCGCACAGTCGCGGGCCACCCCGGCGCCGCCCGCGGCCAGGGTCAGGGCGTAGGCCCCCATCGCGGCCGAGATTTCGCCCAGCACCGTGGGGCTGAGGTTCTCCGGACGGTCGCTGCTCGAATGGTAATAGCGGTCGCGCAGGAAAATGAACGCCGTGCACGGGATGCCGATCACCGAGTCGGACAGGAAATTGTCATTGATCATGTAGTCCACCACCTCGTAGCGCCAGCGCGGGTGGTCGGCGTAGAGGTCCTGGATGATTTTCAGGCCCAGCTCGTCCATGAACGAGGGGTTGGAGTGCGGGGTGACGAAATACTGGAGCCAGCTCTTGCAGCGGTCCTGGTCCGGACCGGCCATGTCGGGGTTGATCGCGGCCAGGACGTTCTTCGCGATCTGAGGGTTGGCCGACAGGTGGGCCTGGAACCCCAGCATCTCCCAGGAGCAGATCACCCGGATGCTGCGCCGCGGTGCTGCGATCTCGCCCCGGGCCACCAGGGCCGTTATCGCGCGCGCCAGCTCAATGGCGCTGGCCACGCCCGAGGCGTTGTCGTGCGCGCCGGGCTCGTGCAGGTGCTGGATCAGCCAGATTTCTTTCTCCGGCTCCTCGCTCCCGCGGACTACACCCGTGGTCACCGGCACCGTGTCCGCGTACAGGCGGGTGTCCACGCGGGCGAAACAGTCGGCCTCACCTTTTACGGCCAGCACGGCGCGCAGCCAGTCGCCGCTTTCGGGCGAAATCTGGAACGCGAGCAGGTTTTCCGGGTTGCCGGGGTAGAGGAACGCGTTGTTCCAGCGGATCACCTGCATATTCTCGCTGCGCTCGCGCACGTCCGGCCAGCAAGGCAGCTCGTCGCTCACCAGCCCCAGCGCGCCCCCGTCGATCAGGCGGCGGCGCAGGCTGTCATCCAGCGGGGCCTTGTCCTGGAACACCAGCTTGCCCCGGATGTCGCCGGCGGATGAGTGGACCAGGCTCGCGCGCACGCCCTCGGGCCCGGTGTTGCCGCACCAGACAAAGAAATGGCAAGGGTCGGCGCTGCGGTCGGCGATGCGGCGGACCGCGCCGTCCGCCCCCGTGACCTCCAGGAACCCCGACACAGCGTCCCAGCCCTGCGGACTGGTCAGGTCGCTGTAGAGCGTCTTGCCGTCGCAGGGGTATTTCAGTATCTCCACCTGGCTCAGTCCGGCCTCGCGCATGATCGCTGCGGTCTCGTCCGCCGCGCGGTGGAAACCCGGGAAAGTGGACAGGCGGTCGTGGCACCAGAAACGCTGGATGTATTCGATGGCTCGGCGGCCGGATATCTCAGCCCGCAGCTTCTTCAGTATCTCATCGTGGAACATGTCGTTTCCCTTCGACAGCGCACAAGGTGAATGGAAAGGAGAAATAGAATCGAGATTACCCGTCAATAATTAGGGAACAGGCCGGCTAAATCAAGGCTGCTCTTCGCGGAGGGTCAAAAACTGTCGATCACCTGGTTGGCCTCGCGCAGCTTGTCCGACAGCTCGCGGGCCAGGTTGCGCAGCAGTTTGACTGTCAGGTGCGGGTAATCTTCCATCAGGCGGCGGCCCTCGATGGCGATCAGGCGGATGGAGGTGGCCGAGATCGCGGCGGCCGAGCGGAGCTGGTTTTCGAGCACTGCCATCTCGCCGAACACCTTACCCTGGCCGAGGGTGGCCAGCAGGCGGCCGCTCTTTTCCTTACGAATCTCCACCCGGCCCTCCAGGATCACGTAGAAATGCACCCCGATATCGCCCTCCTTGAAAATAAAGTCCCCCGGGTCGAAATCTATCGGTTGGGCGCATTCGAGCAGAAGCGAGAGTTCCTCCTCAGTGAAATCCGAGAAGAAGAAACTCGTGGTGAGCTCCCTGAGCAGACGGTTCCTCTCATCCTCTGGAAGCATGAATTTCTCAAGCACTTCTCTGCCTCGCTCGTCACCTGTCTATAGGAGTACTCTCGTATTTCTAAGATATCTAACAGAATATCATCAAAATTGGCTTTTTGTCAAACGGATGTGCAGTTCTCGGCGGAAATGCAGGGCGGCCGGTGCTTGACTTGTTTTCCGGCCGGTTGTACTATTCGCATCCATGCTCATCGGCTGAACCCTTCCGATACATCCGTTGCGAAGGGATTTATCTTGAAAAGAAACCTGCCGGGCCTGACAATATTGTTTTTTCTGGCCGCCGTCGCGAGCCTGAGCGCCCAGCGGCGGATTGACTGCGCCGCCTGCCATCCGGAAATCGCCGCCGGGTGGCGCGCCTCGGCCCACGCCCGGGCCTGGAGCACACCGGGGTTCGAAAAAGCCCTGCGCGCCCTGCCCGACCCGTTGCACTCCGGCTGCGACTGCCACGCCCCGGACTATTTCCTGCCCGCCGGCCTCGGCAGCCGTCCGGTCCAGCGCAGCGACAGCCTGGGAACCGGGGTGGATTGCCTGGCCTGCCACATGGACAGCTGCCTGACCGCCTACTGCTCCGGGACGGACCTGACCGTGCCGCACTGGGTTCGCAGCGAGCCGGGTTTCACAGAGGCCCGGTTCTGCACCGGCTGCCACAGTTGGGGCCGCGGCGCCGAAATCGCCTGCCAGGACTGCCACATGACCGCGGGCCCCGGGCCGAGCAGCGTGGCGAAAGCCGGCGGCGCCTCCGCCACCCACCGCTCGCACCGCTGGGAGGGTTCGGACAGCCCGGATTTCATCCGCGGGGCCGAAAGCCTGGCTGCGGCGCGGTCGGCGGACAGCCTGGTGCTGACCTTGAGTAACCTTCTGCCGGCGCATGCTTTCCCGCAGGGTTCGCACCGCAAGGCCGAGCTTCTGCTGTTCGGCGCGGCGGCCGGGGCCGACAGCGCCCTCTGGCGCGAGCCGGTGCGCCTGGAGGCCGATTCGGTCGCGCGCTACCCGTTCGGTTCCGATGTCGCGCCCGCCGGGGCGCGGGTGGAGCTGCGCTACTATCCGCTGCCCGAGGTGCTACCCGACAGTTTCTACCGCCTGGAGCGCCTGACTGTCCGTTGAGCCGGACTGGACTGGAGGACGGATGCAGAGAAGAAAGTTCATCGGCTCGTGCACCGCGGCGGCTGTGCTGGCCGCGGGCAGTGCTGGAGCGCAGAACAGCGCGACCGCCGCAGGTGACATCGCGCGCCTCAAGGCCCTGGCCGCGGTGATCGTGCCCGACCCCGACCCGGTCCTCTGGAGCACGGGAGCGCCCGCCATGGCCCTGGAGCGCACCTGGGATGCAATGGGCAGCGAAAGCCGCGCGCCGGTGAGCGCGTTCCTCGACCGTCTGGACCGCGCCGCCGGGGGCTCGTTCGCCGCCCTGGACCCGGAACGGCGCAGCGCTGTCCTGCGTGAGACACTGGGGCCGCCCTCCGCCTGGTCCGACCAGTTCCGCAGCCTGCGCTCGATGGCCCTGCGCGCATTCTACGACAGCCCGGCGGGCTTGGCGCGCTGCGGCTACATCCCCTCCACCCAGTTCGCCGGCTACCCGCAGCTGTGCAACTATCCGCCATCGAGGAAAGACCGATGAGCGAGGAGCGTTTCGACGCCATAGTGATCGGGGCAGGGGCGGCCGGCCTGACCGCCGCGGCGGAGCTGTCCGCCGCGCACTGGAAAGTGCTGGTGCTGGAGGAGGGGCCCTGGTACAACCCGTTCCGGGACTACCTGGACGGCGCGGTCAAACGGCTCCCGGTGGGCCTTAGCTGGACCGAGGACTGTGAGGTGAGGCCCTCCATGACCAAGGCCGTGGGCGGCAGCACCGTGTTCTACATGGGTGTGTTTTTCCGCCTGCACGAGAGCGATTTCCGCACCCGCAGCCGGGCCGGGGTAGGAGTGGACTGGCCCCTGGATTACCGCGAGCTGGAGCCGTATTACGACTACGTGGAGAAAGTGACCGGGGCCTCGGGCAGCCCGGAGAACGTTTTCGAGGCGCCGCGCGGGCCCTATCCCAACCCGGCGCACAGGATTTCGGGCTCGGCCTGGAAATTCAGGCAGGGAGCGCTCAAGCTGGGCCTGCACCCGGCGGTCAGCCCATCCTCGATACTCTCGCGCCCGTACAACGGGCGGCCGGGCTGCACCTACTGCGGCCGCTGCGGCGAGGGCTGCATGGTGGGGGACAAGAGTTCGGCCGAGATGACCTGGGCCCCGCTGGCCGTGGCCGCCGGCGCGGACATCCGCCCGGGGTGCAAGGTGTTCTCCATCCGCACTGACAATCTGGGCAAAGCCACGGGTGTGGTGTACAAGGGGGCGGACGGCGTGGAACGCGCCGCGGCAGCGGAGGTGGTACTGCTCTGCGCCGGGGCGGTCCACGACCCTATCATCCTGGCCCGCAGCCGGGGGCCGGCGCATCCGGAGGGCCTGGGGGCGGCCGGCGGCATGCGCGGCCGCAACCTGATGCAGCACGTGGGCGGGCGCTACATCACCGCGTTCGATGAGCCGGTGCACGGCTACATGGGCCTGAGCGGGGGAGTGAACGTGCAGGACCATTACGAGGGCGCGCCCGGGGCGGGTTTCGCGCGCGGATACACGTTATATGTTTCGCTTCAGGTGTTCCCGCCCTCGACTTTCGCCGATTGGTACCTGGAGGATTCCTGGGGCGAACAGCTCACCCGCCGCATGGCCTCCTACGACCGGATGATCCGGGTGGCGGTGCTGGGCGAGGACCAGGCCAGCCCGGAGAACCGCATCGAGGAAGACCCGGAGAAGAAGGACGCGGACGGGCTGCCGCTGGCCCGCGCGCGCTATGTCAAGTCCGCGAACGAGACCGCCATCCACGAGCACGCTTTCGCCACCTGCCGCGAGGTCTGCTGCGCCGCCGGGGCCGAGTCCTGGGAGATCGCCTCGACCGACAACACCAGCGCCCATCCGTTGGGCACCTGCCGCATGGGCGATGACCCCGCCTCCAGCGTGGTGGACCGCTGGGGCCGCTGCCATGACACCCCGGGGCTCTACCTCTGTGACAGCAGCGTTTTCCCAACCGCCGGGGCGGTCAACCCCGCCTGCACGGTGATGGCCCTGGCCGCGCGCACCGTGGCGCACCTGATCGGCCGTCGGCCGGGCTGATCCCCCGGCCTGCCCTGTCGCAAGCCTGCGGGCCGCGCCTTGAGAACTTCCTCCCCCTACCGGTGTAACCTCTCCCGGCGCCTCGCCTTCCCGGTCCTGCCGTCCAGGACCGAAGCCGTCTGCCAGCACAGCATTTAATCGGTTGACAGTTTTTTTCCGGGCATGCTATAATCGCAACGGATGTACTTCGCGGGCCGCTGTCTGCCCGGTCCCGCTCCCACACACGCCTGCCGTATGGAATGGCGATGGAAGACTCGGTCAATTATCGCAACCTGGGTGACAGGATCCGCAAGGTGCGCAGGGAGAGCCGCCTGAGCCAGAAAGTGTTCAGCAAGCTCTGCGGGGTCTCGCCTCTGACCCTGATGCGCTACGAAAGCGGCAGCCGCGGGCCGGATGCCAGGTTCCTGGTGCGCCTGTGCGAGAATTTCAATGTCAACGCCAACTGGATGCTGGCCGGCCAGGGCGGGATGTTCCTCGGCCCGGAGGGCGACGGCGGCAACGGCGGCCCGGGCCTGGATGCCTCGGCCGTGAGCGTGCTGTTCCAGGAATTCGCCGCTTTCCTCAAGACACGCTCCCACGTCGGGGGCGAGACGGAACCCGCCGCAGCGGCCGCGAAAACGACAGGCTCGGTGCCGGGGATACTGGTGGTCAGCCCGGACCGCACATTCTGCCAGCGTATCCGCAGCGTGCTGGCCCGTTTCGCCCGGGAGGTGATCGAGGCCGCCAGTTCCCGCGAGGCCGAACGGATCATGAATTTCCGCCGCTTTGCCCTGGTCGCGCTGGACAGCCGGGTAGTGGGGGCCGAGCGGCGACGGCTCCTCGAGCGTGTCCGCGACGCGAACGAGGCCGCGGTGCTGCTGTTTGGCCCGGGGGACAACCTCCTGGTGGAGGAAACTTTTCCGCCGGGACGCATCGAGAGGCTGGGACAGAATGTGTTAGAGGACGGTGAAATTTTGTTGAGTGCAGGACGCCTTTTAAGTGCATCCGCATACAGCCTCAAGACATAAGTCCGTACCGGCAGTTCGGCCGTCAGGTGCGGACGGTCCTTCATGCTTCCAAATCTCTTCCCGAGACAGCCGGGAAGTTTTATTTTGATTCCGGTTTTTCTGCGCTGCTTTCAATCCTCCGCCGATTACGAGATTTGGAGAAACCGATGGCAATCACAGCCGGCGTGGTTTTCGCCCTTGTGATTTCGATCACTATACTGATTTTTGCGATGGCTTTCCATCGCCGTCAGATCATTCTCAACCAGAAAAGGGCTGAGTACCTGACGGTCAAGCGGGACAACGCCGCCCACTGGAAGCGTTTCGAGACTTGCCAGGTCGAGATCGACCGCTACAAGGCCGATGTCAAGCTGCGCTCGCGCGACCTGAACGTGATGATTGTCGAAATGGACAAGAAAAGGCACGAAATTCGCGATGTCCTGGAAATACTGCGAGATGAGAACGATCAGGCGGAAAACGACATGGACCGCGAGCTGACCAAAATCCTGGAGCGCCGCAAGGGGATACTGCGCGGCCACTGGAAAGAGCTCAACGGCATGAAGACGCTGTTCATCCAGAAAATGGCGGATGTGAGCCAGCTCAAGAGCGGGATCGACAGCGTGGTTGTGCGCAAGGACGACGAGTATCAGAAATGGGCCAAGACCAAAATCAAGATGGACCGGCTGAAGAATGAGTTCGAGGCTGTGAGCCGCTCCTCTCTCTTTTCACTCTCCGGCAAACACTGACAGTTCCTGTGTGCTCAGTTTTTATGTCCAGCCTGTTTTCTGTCCTTCAGCAGCTGCGCGAATTCCTTGGCCGGAACGTAAATCCAGACGATCAGAATGATCAGGCCGATGGTCCAGATGCTCCAGGTGATCCAGTCGAAAGTCATGGCGGCGCCCCTTGTCTCGGTGGGATGATAACTGTATTTTTCTGGTGTCCGGGACGCGGCGCACGGCCTGTGCGCGACCTGCCCGGGAATGTTTAAGTTAAGCTAACAGGGAAGCTTTGATTAGGCAAGGATAAGTGCAGACAGATGCGAGGCGACGGTCCGGAAGCGCCGGATGGTTGCAGTGTATCGGGGAGGGAATGGTTTGCTCGAAGCGGCGCTGTACGACCTGGACGGTCTGATGGTTGACACCGAGCCCTTGCACCAGCGGGCCTCGGAACTGACACTGGCGAGATACGGCAGAAAATACGAGGAGATACCGGAGCGGGTGCGCAAGTCGGTCTACGGCAAGCGCGCCCCGG
>JAJFUG010000178.1 GCA_021372515.1 bacterium | reverse complement strand
CGCGGAGCGTTGCCGGGTGATGCTGGTGGTAGGGACCTCGGGCCTGGTGCAGCCGGCGGCCTCGCTGCCGTGGGTGGCGCGGCGCTGCGGTGCGCGGGTGGTGGAGGTCAACCCGCAGCCCAGCGAGATCAGCCAGAGCGCGGACATTCTTCTGCTCGGCCCCGGGGGCGAGGTGCTGCCGCGTCTGGCGGCACGGGTGAAAGAACACCTGGAGAGCGGGGTTGCCGGACAGAGGGAAGAGGGTATGAAAACGTAGGGGCGCGGCGCGCCGGGCCTGATTTGTCAGATTGAATCCCCCCGTCCCTCCTTTGTCGAATGGGGGGGACAAAAACGGGACACGGTGCGCCGTGCCCCTATACGTTAATCATAGGCTAGTTTTATCGAGGTGACATGTAATCTTGCCAACATACCACTTTGTAGTTAATACCCTGTGGAATAGAATGTACGCACCTGTGTAAATAAATCTTCCCACGCGCCTTCAGGTAGTTCTTTACGTGCATTAAGACCATCCTTGTCCCGAACTAATCTCCCCTTTGGATAGATAAAAAACACACTATCTATAACAGGCTCCCCTTTTCGCATTGTTCCATATATCATGAGATAAGGAGTCTGACCAAAGTTGATGGCAGTCCACGTACCACGCCCATGGGCTCTCTTAATATCCCAATTCATTTGTTGCCCATATTAAATATTTGATTTCACACGTGTTCAGGCGGGCGAGGGATAGGGCTCGTCCGGTTTGCCGCTGTCCTCCCCGAACACACACAGACGGTTCTTGCCGGTCCGCTTGGCCAGGTAGAGGCCCTTGTCGGCCAGGATCAGCAGCTCGCGGTGGTTTTTCACGTTCTCGTTGTCCAGGGCGGCCGCCCCCACGCTGATCGTGACCTTGATCTTGTTGCCGGAGAACAGGACCGAGGAGTTCTCGATCTTGCGGCGCAGCTTGTCACCCAGGGCGCGGGCCTGCTCCAGGTTCGTGTCGGGCAGCAGCAGGACGAATTCCTCGCCGCCGTAGCGTGCCACGATGTCGGAACCGCGCCGCGAGCCGCGCAGCAGCCGGGCGATATGGATCAACACCTCATCGCCGAACTGGTGGCCGTAGGTGTCGTTGACCCGCTTGAAATTGTCAATGTCGGCCATCAGCATGGCCAGGTTCTGGTTGGCGCGCCGGGCGCGGCTGAATTCGAGGGTGAGCGATTCCATGAAGAAACGGTGGTTGTACAGCTCGGTCAGCCCGTCGGTCACGGACAGGGTCTCGAGCTGCTTGTTCAGCTCGTGGAGCTTGCTGAGCAGGCGGTCTTTCTCCTCCTCGGCTTTCTGGCGCTCGGTGATGTCGACAATGCTGATCAGGATGTTGCGGTACCTGGCATCCATCGGCGGGATGGCCACGTTGACCAGCACGTGGATCCGGTCGCCGCGCAGGGTGCGGTGGATCGACTCGGTGTGCAGGGAGTTGCGGTCCTCGGCCAGGGCGAGGATGAACTGGCGAATGGTGTCATCGGTTTCGGGCAGCATGATATTCTCGACCGAACCGACCAGCTCGGACTTGTTGTCCGCGCCGTAGAGCTTGAGCGAGGCGTCGTTGACATCGATTATCCGCACCATGTGGGTGGCCTGGACCACGAATTCCGGGTTCTTGTCCAGGAATTCGACCCAGTCGCGCACACCTTTGTCGCGCTGTTTTTCCACCGCGGTGCGCAGCTCGGCGTAGTCCATCTCCCAGAGGGCCACCTCGGCGATGCGGAAAATGGTGCGGTAGCGTTCCTCGGACTCGCGCAGTCGCTCCTGGGCTTTCTTGCGGGTGGTGATGTCGCGCTGGATGGTCAGGGCGCCGATCACATCCCCGCCGTCATCGACCATCAGGTTGCTGTTGATCTCCACCTCGGCCACGCCGCCATCGGCTCGCTTGACCTGCACCTCCTGGTGGCGCACCTTGCCGCCCTTGCCGTCGGGGGTGGGCACCATCCTGGCCACCAGCTCGAAATTCTCGCTGGTGTAGATGTCGAGCATGTGCTTGGCCTTGAGCTCGCGCTTGTTGTAGCCGAAGAACTCGCAGGCCATCTTGTTGCAGTCGATTATCTCGCCGCGGGTGTCGACCGTGTAGTAGACGTCCGGGGCGTTGTCGTAGAGCAGGCGGAATTTCTGCTCGCTTTTCTTGAGCTGCTCGGTGCGCTGGCGCACGCGGGCCTCCAGGTTGCGCTTGGCGATCTGGAGGTCGGAGATGAGCTTTTTATTCTGCAGGATGATGTTGCGGCGCTCGATGCCGTTTTCGACCACGATCAGTAGCTTGGGCAGCTCGACCGGCTTGACCAGGAAATCGAAAGCCCCGTGCGAGATGGCGTCCAGGGTGGTCTCAATGGTGGCGTAGCCGCTGAGAATGACCGAGATGGTGTCCGGGCGGTTCTGCTTGATCCATTTGACTATTTCGAGCCCGCTGGCGTCGGGCAGCTTGAGGTCGACCAGCACCAGGTCGTAATCGTGGGAAGCCAGACGCTGGAAAGCCTCGGCGCCAGTGGGAGCGCTGTGCACCAGGTAGCCTTTAGAGCCGAGGAAATCCTGGAGCAGCTTGAGTATGTTTGCATCGTCATCGACAGTCAGAATAACATATTGGCTTTTCATTCCGGGCTCTTCCGGTAGTGGATTAGGCATCGGAACTCGTGGCGGCGAGTCGCCAGTCACCCTGTCCGCGCGCAACCCCAATCACAGCCCGTCAGACCCGGTACAGGTCCATCAGGCTGGCCAGGGTTTTGTGAGGATCTTTCTCCACGGCCTTGTGGAGCTGGGCCATTTTATCGTGATAAGAGGGACGGTTGCTCCGGTGGATCACCCCCACCGAGATGCGCCCTTTTTCGTTCACCACCCGGAACGCGTTGCACAGGTCGGAGTTGTCGTAGTCCGGGTCCTGGTCCAGGTAGTGCAACTGATTCTTTATGGTAAGGAACTGCTCCTTACCCACGAAAGTGACACAGGGACTGAGCACCTGAATGAAAGCGAAGCCCGGATGACGGATGCCCTGGACGATGATGTCCACCAGGTGCTTGATGTCGCCCGAAAAGCCGCGGGCGACAAAAGTGGCCTCGCAACCGAGGGCCAGGCCTACAGGGTTCATCGGGGTCTCGACGCTGCCGTAGCCCGAGGTGGTGGTTATCATCTCGGAGGGCGAGGTCGGCGAGAGCTGTCCCTTGGTCAACCCGTAGATGTTATTATCCATCATCACGTAGGTGATGTCTATATTCCGCCGGCAGGCATGCGGGAAATGACCCGTGCCGATCGAAAACCCGTCGCCGTCGCCCCCCGCGGCCAGGATTGTCAACTCCGGGTTGCCGAGCTTGGCCCCGATGGCGATGGGCAGCGCCCGGCCGTGCACCGAGTTGAACCCGAAAGTCTTAAGATATCCCGGAATCCGGCTGGAGCAGCCGATGCCGCTGACCACCATGGTGCGTTCGGGTGTAAGCTCGAGGCCGGCAAAAGCCTGCGCCAGGGCGTTCAGAACGCCGAAATCTCCGCAACCGGCACACCAGACCGGCTTAAGGTCGGTTTTATAATCGCTGGGCTGTGCCTTTGCGACTACCGCTTCCTGAGTTGAAGACATTCCCAGTCTCCCCTGTAATATATAATAATCCCGGTTTCAGGAAACAAAAAAACGTTTCAGAACAGCCGGCGCACCTGATCCATGATCTCATGGATACCCAGATAACGCGCCCCGCTCCGTCCATAGTGGACAGTTCCCTCCGGAAGGTCCATCTGTGTCTTGAGCAGGTTGAGGAACTGACCGGAGTAGGACATCTCGACCACGAGCAGCTTTTTCAGCGGGCCGAGCAGTTTTTTCAGCTTTTCCGTGTTCAGCGGGAACAGCACCTGCGGGACCACGGCCTTGACCGGGTAGCCCTCATCCAGCAGGTTTTCCACGGCCTCGCGCACGGCGCCCTTGCTGGAGCCCCAGGCCAGCACTCCCACCGGGGCGTCCTCGGGGCCGTAATGGCGCATGAAACAGACCTCCTCGGCGATGAAGCCCAGCTTGCGGTAGCGTTTTTCGTTCATGCGCTGGTGCATCTCGAACTCGGAGGTGGGGGCGCCGAACTCGTTGTGCTCTATCCCGGCGGCGCGGTAGATCATGCGGTCAACGCCGGGGATGCTCATGGGTGAGACGCCGGTCTCGGTGAACAGGAAACGCCTGTACTCGGCCGGGTCGAGGTCGACCGGCGGATGGGCCCGCTCCCAGGAGCGCACGATGGAGATATCCGGTTCGGCGAAAGCGGCCTTGCGCTGGCCGATCGAGCCGTCGCTGAGCACGATCACCGGTATCTGGTATTTTTCCGAGACATAGAAAGCCTCACGCATAACGTCCAGGCAGTCGGAGACATCCGTGGGGGCCATCACCACCCGCGGCGAATCGCCGTGCCCGCCGAACACGGCCGCCATCAGGTCGGACTGCTCACTCTTGGTGGGGATGCCGGTGGAGGGGCCGGCCCGCTGGACATCCACGATCACACAGGGTATCTCGGCGATGGAGGCCAGGCCGATCAGCTCGTTCATCAGGGACAGGCCCGGGCCGCTGGTGGCGGTCATGGCCTTGCGCCCGACCAGGGAGGCGCCCAGCACCATGCTCAGGGCGGCGATCTCGTCCTCGGTCTGGATCATCTCGCCGCCGAACTTGGGCATGAAGACACTCAGCCATTCCATGATTTCGCTGCTGGGGGTGATCGGGTAGCCGGCGAAGAAACGGCAGCCGGCCAGCATGGCGCCGTAGGCGACCGAGTCGTTGCCGGTCATGACCACCCGCGGGTCGGCTTTGACCGAGGGCCGCACCAGGCGTATTTTCTCCTTGCGCTTGATATTGTTCCGGATGAAATCGCGGCCCATCTCGAAAGCTTTGAAATTGGCCTCGACGATTTTTTCCCCCTTGCGCTCGAACAGGTTGCGGATGGAATCGAGGTGCGACTGTTCGGGCAGGTCGGCCAGGCCGCAAATCGCCCCGATGACGGCCATGTTCCTGGCCAGGGTGGTCCCGGCGGCCTCGCGCGCGATCCGGGTGAGCGGGATTCGGTAGATGGCGTGGGGGGGGCTGCCGATAAAGGGACGCTCCGGCTCGGGGTCGCCCTCCTCACCGTCCTCGAGCACCACGCCGTGGGGCAGAAGGGTGAGTTCGGCGCCGAAGCGGCGGTAATCGCTCCAGTTGAACACCACCAGCACATCCAGATCATCGGCCTGCACGGAACAGCGGCGGCTGGTGATGCGGATCTTGCACGCACTTTCGCCGCCGCGTATCTGCGGGCCGAAACTTTTGAGCATGATGCAGTTGAGACCCTCGCGCGCCGAGGCGGTGACAATGATCTCGCCCGCGGCCATGACACCATCGCCGCCGCTGCCCACCAGTCCGAGATTCAGCTCGTTAGGTTTCATCGGCCCCTGTCCTGTAAAAGCGTGCCCTCGCTACACCCTGCACGCAATTTGAGAATGCAAGTACGGCGGATTGTGCACACCTTGTAAACTGCCTGCCGTAAAAAAAGTATACATTATCCGCAATTTGATTTCAACATCGTACTGACAAAAGGGATGCGTATTCTGAGAATACAATGCGCTTTAATCCGCCCGGGCGCAAGAGAGGGCGGCGGCGCAGAGAACGGTCACGGCCCGGGAGGACGCCCGTCTTGCCTGTGGCCGGAACCGTGTGTAACTTAGGAAATGAATGCAGAGCCGCGCAGAGCCGGGCGGCCGGAAAGCCTAAATAAGCCGGGAGGAAAGATGTGGAGCCAGCCTTTCGAGCACCTTCTGCAGCAATACAACCAGGAGCTGCACGGCAATATATTGCCGTTCTGGATGCGTAACGGGATCGACCGGGAAAACGGCGGGTTTTTCACCTGTTTCTCGAACGACGGCGCGAGGCTGTTGAGCCGTCAGAAATTCACCTGGAGCCAGGGGCGTTTTGTCTGGCTGCTGTCGCGCCTGTACCGCAACCTGGAGGGCCGTGCGACCGAGGCCGAGCGCAGCGCGTACCTGGAGCCGGCGCGCGCGGGGGCCGAGTTCCTGATGCGCCACGCCCGTCTGGAGAACGGCAACTGCGC
>JAJFUG010000177.1 GCA_021372515.1 bacterium | reverse complement strand
CGGCAGACCCGGAAACCCACGAAACGGCTCTTGCGCTCCGGGTCGAGGCAGGAGCGGTAGCCGCGGCCCCAACTGCTGACCAGCGAGAGAAAGCTCCCCCCGCGCACGGTGCGCTCCGGGCTCCAGGCTCGGCCAGTGGGGTTGTCCGTAGGGAGGGCCTCCTCGGCCAGGGGGTCGTGGTTGTCGTTCACCCACTCCCAGAGGTTGCCCCGCATGTCGTACAGGCCGTAGAAATTGGGCGGGTAGCTGCCCACCGGGCGGGTGGAGTGGGATTTCAGGTCGGCCAGAAGGCGGGGGACACTCTCGTTGTCCGGACCTCCAAGGTTGGCCGCCCGCAACAGGGCCGCCGAGTCGGCGGGCGCGGCCTGGCTGTCGGCGGCGCTCCATTCGGCATCCGTGGGCAGACGGTACCCGTCCGCCGCAAAATCGCAGGCCCCGGAGGAAAGGTCATAGCAGGGGCGGAGGCTCTCTTTGAGGCTCAGCGCGTTGCAGTAGCGCAGCGCCTCCCACCAGCTCACGTTATCCACGGGCAGTTCGCCGCCCCGGTGCAGCGCGGGGTTGTAACCCATCACGGCCTGGAACTGCGCCTGGGTCACCTCGGCGCGGCCCATCAGGAACGGGCTGATCCGGACGGTTACGTTGACCAGTGTGGCCGGATCGGGATAGCTTCTTTCCGTGGCCGGGATGTTCACCAGGTCCTCCGCCGCGGAGCCAGTCGCCGCGGAGGCGGCCAGTGCGGCGAGCGCGAGTGGCAGTATCGCTTTCAATCTCATCCGTCGCTCCTTTCGTTTATCACGCAGATTCACTCCACCGCGTAGAGGCAACTGTCCGTGGCGGCGAAATAGACCGCCTCCTTTGTCACCAGGGGCGAGGTGATCACCGCGCCTGCGCAGAGCATGCTCTCCAGTTGCTGGCACATCTGGTCGTACACCGGCTGGTCGGTAAGCTTGAACGCCGCCTTGTTCATCGCTCCATCCGGCAGGAGCACGCCGCGCGGGTCGCTGCGCGAGCCGAGCGTGCTGTACTCCCAGAGCTTTTCGCCCCCGGGCAGGCCCAGGGCGTACAGACGGCCGTTGAACGAGCCGACATAGACCGCGTTGCGCGCGGCCACGGGTGAGGAGAACACGAACATCTTGGCGTCGAACTCGAACCGCAGCGCACCCGTGGCCCGGTCCAGGGCAATGAACCGTCCGCTGTCCGAGGTGCCGAACAGCACCAGGCTGTCGGTCAGGGCGGGCGAATCCACCACCCAGGAGGGCTCGGTGGAATAGGCCCAGAGTTGCTTTCCGGAGGCCGCCTCCAGGGCGTAGAGGTGCCCGTCCCGGCTGCCGAAATAGACCGCGCCGCCGCCCGCCGCGGGTGAGCCCTGGTTGCCGCGCATCAGGTTGCCCTTGGGGTCGGCGCCGGTGGAGAAACGCCAGAGCTCCCGGCCGGTTTCGGCGTCCAGGGCGTAGAAATTGGTGTCGTAGCCGCCCACGAACACGCGCCCCTCCGCCAGCGCGGGCGAGGAATGCACCACGTCGCAGGTGGGGAAACGCCAGACCTCGCGGCCCGTAGCCAGCTCCAGGCAGTACAGGCTGCCGTCCCCACTGCCGAAATACACCTTGCCCTGCCAGATCGCGGGGGAGGAGTCGAAAAAGTCCCAGGGGTCGGTCAGGACCGTGTCCCGTCCGGCCAAGCCGAACAGCCCGCCGCTGGAGTAATGATTCTCGCCGCGGGTGGCGAACTCCCAGAACGTATCTCCGTCCGAGGCCCGCAACGCATAGAACGAACCGTCCCCCCCGGTGAAACAGACCACACCCTCGGACACGGCGGGTGTCGAGCGCACCGGGGCCAGGCTGCGGAATTTCCAGACCCCGCGGCCGCTGGCGGCCTCCACCGCGTAGAGGCAACTGTCATCGCAGCCGGCGAACAGGACCCCGCCGCTCAGCACCGGGGATGAGAAAAAGCGCCCACCGCCGCGGGCGATCCACTTGACTCCCTTATGTCTGGCCGGGCCCTCCAGGTCGCAGAACCCGGTGCGGGCGGCATCGCCGCGGAACATCACTGCGGCGGGAGCCTTGGCCCCCGGCTTTTCATGGCAGGCGAACAGGACAAATAGCGACAGACAGACAGAAAAAGCGGGCAGGCGGAAAGAACGCATCTATGGGGCCCTCTCGGGGACAGGGGTTCTCCCGGCGCGCCGGGGCAGCGTCGGCCGGGACCAATCAAATATCGCAACTGTGGGGGCGCTTGTCCAGACCGATGCCTCCACGAGCCCTTGCCAGGCGGGTATGTAAAGCGTTATCTTTCCGCACGGAACACTGTCGGCGGACTCCCCCCGACTGCGGCCCGCCGGGTGCGGGCGACAACCTTTTCACCGGATGAGAGTACGGCTATGGAACAATATATTTTTACCATGCTGAGGCTGAATAAGTTCTACGGACAGAAACAGGTGCTCAAGGACATCAACCTCTGCTTCTTTCCCGGGGCCAAGATCGGGATCGTGGGTGAGAACGGCTCGGGCAAATCCACCGTGCTGCGGATCATGGCCGGCCTGGATGAGGAGTTCCAGGGCCGGGCCGAGATCACCAAGGGCTTCCGGGCCGGGATGGTAGCCCAGGACCCGGAGCTGGACGGCGACAAAACGGTGCGCGAAAACCTGGAGCAGGCTTTCGCTGGCACGATGGCCCTCATGCGCGAGTACGAGGAAGTGACCGCCAAGATGGGCGAGCCGCTGGATGACGACCAGATGCAGAAAGCCCTGGACCGCATGGGCGAGCTGCAGGAAAAGCTGGACGCCGTGGATGCCTGGAACCTGGACACCAAGCTCAAGCAGGCCGCCGAGGCCCTGATGCTGCCGGATGACGAGCGGATCGTGGACAGCCTGTCGGGCGGCGAGCGACGGCGCGTGGCCCTGTGCAAGGCCCTGCTCGAGCAGCCCGACCTCCTTCTGCTGGATGAGCCCACCAACCACCTGGACCCCGAAACTGTCGACTGGCTCGAATCCCAGCTCGTCGACTACCCCGGCACCGTGATCGTGGTCACCCACGACCGCTATTTCCTGGACAACATCACCCGCTGGATACTGGAGCTGGATGGCGGCCACGGGGTGCCCTGGGAGGGCAACTACAGCACCTGGATCGAGCAGAAACTGCAAAAGCTGCTGGGCCAGGAGAAAAAGGAATCCCCCCGCTACCGTATGCTGGAGCGCGAGCTGGCCTGGATCCGGATGAACAACAAGGACCGTCACGACCTGAGCCAGAACCGTCTGCGCGAGTTCGAGAAGCTGGTGGCCCGTGAGTCCTCCGAGGAGAGCGAGCTGATCCAGATCGCCCCCGGCCCCGAGCTGGGCGACCAGGTGATCGAGCTGCGCGGGGTGACAAAGGCCTACGCCGGCGGCGAGCCGGTGATCCGCGACCTCAACTTCTCGGTGCCCAAGGGCGCGATCGTGGGGCTGGTGGGGCCCAACGGCGCGGGCAAGACCACCCTGTTCCGCCTGATCACCGGGGCCGAGAAGCCCGACACGGGCGAGGTGGTGGTGGGCAAGAGCGTGAAGATCGCCTACTCCGAGCAGGAGCGCAGCGGCCTCGACCAGGGCCGCAGCCTGCTGGATGAGATCGGCGAGGGCGCGAGCGAGGTCAGCCTGGGCAAGCGCAGCATGCCGCTACGGCGCTATCTGTCGCTCTTCGGGTTCCGCGGCCCCGACCAGCAGAAAACCGTGGGCCAGCTCTCGGGCGGCGAGACCAACCGCTGCCAACTGGCCAAGGTGCTGAAAGTCGGCGGCAACGTGCTGTTGCTGGATGAGCCGACCAACGACCTGGATGTCAACACCCTGCGCATGCTGGAGGAGGCGATCCTCGATTTCAGCGGCTGCGCCCTGGTAATCAGCCACGACCGTTTCTTCCTCGACCGTATCTGCACCCACCTGCTGGTGTTCGAGGGTGGGGGCCAGGTGCGCTGGTTCGACGGGAATTTCCGGGACTATGAGGAATGGCGCAAGAAAGAGCTGGGCTCGGGCCTGTTCGAGAACCGGCGCAGCCGTTACCGCAAGCTGGTACGCAAGTGAGCGGGGCCGGGGAGGGAACCGCTACGCTTGCCATCCGCCCGGCCGTGGCCGCGGACTCCGCGCTGATCGCACGGTTCAACGCCGCCATGGCCGAGGAGACCGAGGGGCGCGCCCTGGACCGGGCGCGCCTTCTGGCCGGGGTGGAGGGCCTGATCGCACGGCCGGAGTATGGTTTCTACCTCGTGGCCGAGTGGAGCGGCGAGCCCGCGGCCTGCCTGCTGGTCACCTACGAGTGGAGCGACTGGCGCAACGGCCTGTTCTGGTGGGTGCAGAGCGTGTACGTGAGCCCGGAGCACCGCCGCAAGGGCATCTACCGGGCCATGTACAGCCGCGTGCGCGAGCTGGCCCAAGCCGACCGTCTGGTCTGCGGCCTGCGCCTGTACGTGGAGACGGACAACACGGCGGCCCGGCAGACCTATGAAAGCCTGGGCATGCGCGAGGCCCATTACCGGATGTACGAGGAGGTTTTCCGGGCCTGAGCCCGCGCTCAGTCCGGGCAGTTGAACGAGTGGTTGTCCTGCCCCGCGTTGATGCATCCGATGATCTCGCTGGAAAGCTGCGGCTTGTAGCGCGCCAGTTTCTCCCAGTAGCTTATCGCCAGAGCTTTCGTCTCCTCGATCTGTTCCTCCAGCGTCCGGTAAGGGTGCACCGTCTCATCGAAGCTGCAACTGCATTCGTAACGGTTGTCCTGTGCTTTCATCCACAGCAGGCAAAAATATTTGTCATGGTAGAACCCACCCAGCACGTATAAAACATCACTGATGTACGGCCCCTGCGGGAACTCCTTCTCGTACTGCAAAGCCAACTCGATATTGGGCAAGTCGTATTTCAGGTAGCCCTCATCGCCGTAGATCGCGGCGTAGAGGGTGTATTTGCGGAACGGTGAGTCCGGGTCGAGTTGGTGGGCCTGCCAGAGGAAAAGACCGTCGTACACCACATTTATGCTGTAATACTCGACCTCGAACCCGATGTCGCCGTATTTGTCCGAATCGAACGGCGGCAGGCCGGGGTAGTGCTCCGAGTTGCAGGCTTCCAGGTTGGTGGCCCCGAGCGAATCGTAATGCTCGATCAGGCGCTGGGCCCGCTGGTCCAGGCTGACAAAAGCCGCCACGGACATGTCCTCGAGGACAAGCTGGTAATCGGCGCACAGCGAGTCCAGGCCCGCCAGGAACTGAATGTAAGCCTCCCGCCGCGCGGGGTCCTCCTCCTGGGCGCGGCAGTACGGCGCGGTGAACAGCAGAGACAGTGACAGAAAGATTGCGGCGGCTTTCATCCTGGCCTCGGGCGTGGTTGATGGTTTGGACGGTCTGGCCGGCGGCGCTCAGTCCGCGCAGTAGTGCCATGAAGAGACTGCATCTTCTGTTAAACTCCCTATCTCCTCATTGAACTCGGCGCGACGGGACGGATACCGCACTTTCAAACGCTGCCAGTACTTGAGCGCCTCCTGGCGGGCGGCGGCTATCTGTACATCAAGCGGCTGGTCCGGGCAAGAGGAAGGCGTGCAGTCGTGGTAATCGTCATCGCCCTTTTTCTCGCAGACAAGGTGGTGATAAAGGTCCGTGTTACAATTACCGATCATTTCCAGCACCTGTTCGATGAACGGCCCCTGGGGGAACTCCCTTTCATACTGGTATGCCAGGTCGATGTCGGGCGCACCCCACCAGGCATCCTCACCGGTTTCAGCCCAAATCTCCGCATAAAGGGTGTAGTTACGCAGGGGGGAATGGCTGTCCAGGCTGTCCGCCACCCGGAGCAGGTAGCCGCCATAGTCGATTGCGTCCGAATAATGCCCAACATCCATACCGAGGTCGCCGACCTTATCGAAATCGAAATTCTCCCAAATCTTTCGCTTCTCCTGATTCTCGTCGTACCTGTGAGTATCGGTCACTCCCAATGCCTGATAGTGCCCGATGAGCTTGCGCGCCCTCTGGTCGAGGTTGACAAAGTCGACGGCCGAGGCCGCCTGGCAGGCCCTCAGATAGTCAGCGTGGAGCGAGTCCAGCTCGGCCACCATCTGCTTGTGTTGCAGTATCAGCAACGAATCCTCACTCTGGGCGCGGCAGTACGGCGCGGTGAACAGCAGCAGACAAACCGGGATTAATGCGGCGGCTCTCATCGGCGTCTCACTCCGGGTGCGGGGTTGGGCGGCATTGCCGCTTGTCGGCGGCTTAGGCGGGCGTGCACATATTATAATCTCCAAGACGAATTATGCACAACATTATTCATTAATTCGTCAGCGGTGGATTAGGTTTTTTCCAGCGGGGGACAGGCGGCGCCCCTGCCGCGGCGCAACAGGGGTGGACAAGCGGCAGGATACACCTGCGCAGGTTGACAGCCCAGGGGTGGGACTGGACTTTCATCTGCGGAACATGCGCCCTGGGCGTTACACGGGGCTCAATTGCTGAAATTCTGACGGATTTCCAGTATCTGCGGCTCGACCGCGAAAAAGGCCTCGACCACGTCCGGGTCGAAATGCAGCCCAGCCAGGGACAGCATCAATTTTTTGATTTCCTCGTGCGGCATCGCATAGGGACGGTAGACCCGCGGCGAGGACACCGCGTCGTAGAAATCGGCCAGGCCCAGGATCCGGGCCGACAGGGGGATCTCCTCCCCTTTGAGCCCCTGCGGATAGCCCGTACCGTCGTAACGCTCGTGGTGGCTCAGGGCGATCTCGGCCCCCAGGTTCAGGAAACTCTGGACCCCGGTCTCCAGGAAAATGTTGCGTATCGCCTCGGCGCCGATCACGGTGTGCCTTTTCATAACTTCGTATTCTTCCGGGGTCAACTTGCCCGGCTTGTTGAGGATCGAGTCCGGGATGCCCACCTTGCCGATGTCGTGCAGGGGGGCCGACTCGAACAGTAGGCTGAAATACTGCTCGTCCAGGATGTTGCGGTGCAGTTTCCGGTCGTACAGGGAACGGGCCACGGCCACCGTGTAGTAGGCCATCCGGTGGATATGGTCGCCGGTCTCCTTGTCCCGGGTTTCGGCCAGGCGGGCCAGGGCGATGATCGTGGCCTTGCGGGTGGCCTCCAGCTCACCGGTGCGCTCGGCCACCCGCCGCTCGATGTCGAAGATGTAGCGGCGGTGCTCGATCCGCAGCGCCCGTTGCTCCAGGGCTTTCTGGACACGGGTCTCCAGCTCGTCCACGTTGATCGGTTTCTGGAGCAGGTCATAGGCCCCGGCTTTCATCGCCTCGACCGCGGTGTCCACCTCGGCGAACCCCGACATGATGATCACGGCCAGGTCCTGGCTGTGCTTGAGCAGGATCGGCAGGGCCTGAAGGCCGCTCATGCCGGGCATGTTGATATCCACGAAAGCCAGGTCGTAGCCCGCCTCTTCCGCCCTGACCATCTCGACCGCCTGCGAGCCGTCCTGCGCCTCGTCGATCTCGAACTGCCCGTCCTCGAAAACACTGCGGACAAAGGTGCGGATGAACGGGTCATCGTCGACAATCAGCAGGCGCGTTTTTTCCTCCAGGACATCCATGATCCACTCTCCGTCAGACATGTTCACCATCGAGCACTTTTCTCACCGCCTGCGCCAGGGCCTTGGCCTGGTAAGGCTTGGCAACAAAACCGTTCACTCCCATCTCTATCATCTCGCGCGTGCTCTGCGGGGCGTAACCGCTCGAGAAAATGATTTTAACCTTGGGGTTGACGGCGCGCAGCCTTTGCATCAGCTCCGTGCCGTTCATATTGGGCATGCCGATATCCGAGATCACCAGATCGATCCGGGAGCCGGCCTCGGCGAATATTCCGAGGGCCTCTTCACCGCTGGCGGCCTGACAGCACTTGTAGCCGAACTCGGCCAGGATACTGGCGGCCATCTGCAGGATCGGCTGCTCGTCATCCACCAGGAGCACGTTCTCAGTCCCGCCCTTGACCACTACCTCGGAAGCGGACTTGTCCTCCACCTGATCGTTGGTGCGGGGTAGGTAGATGCGGAAAGTGGTGCCGCAGCCCGGCTCGCTGTACACGTTTATCAGGCCGCGGTGCGATTTCACTATGCCGTAGACCACGCTCAGGCCCAGACCGGTGCCCTTGCCGGTCTCCTTGGTGGTGAAAAACGGCTCGAAAATCCGGGCCTGGATTTCGGGGGGCATCCCGGCGCCGGTGTCCGTGACCGACACCTGGATGTAGTTGCCGGGCTCGATGTCCAGATGGTTGCTCAGGTAGCGCTTGTCGATGTCAATGTTGGCGGTCTTGAAGCTGATCTTGCCGCCCCCCGGCATGGCGTCGCGGGAGTTGATCGCCAGGTTCATCAGCACCTGCTGCATCTGGGTGGCGTCCGCCCTGATCTGCCCCAGATCCCCGGCCAGGTCCAGGTCGATCGAGCAGTCCGGGCCGATGGTGCGCTGCAGGAAACCGAGTGACTCGTTCAGAATGTCGTTGAAATTGACCACCGCGAAGCGCGGCTTGCCCTTGCGGCTGAAAGTGAGCAACTGGCGGGTCAGCACCGCCCCGCGCTGGGCGGCCTGCTCGATCTCCTCCAGCTTCTTCCGGTCCTTTTCCGGGATGTTAGGCGAGCGCACCAGCAGGTTGGCATAGCCCAGGACTATGGCCAGGATGTTGTTGAAATCGTGGGCCACGCCGCCGGCCAGCAGGCCGATGGATTCCATTTTCTGCGCCTGCACGAGCTGGTTTTCCAGCTCCAGCTCCTGGCTGATATCGCGCTTGACCGCCACGTAATGGACCACCCGTCCGGAAGCGTCCTTGACCGGCGAAAAAGTGACGTCCTCGTGGTAGTCCGTCCCGTCCTTCCGGCGGCTGATCAACCGTCCCTGCCAGAAATCGCCCGCATCGACCGTGTCCCAGAGCTCCTTGTACTGGTCCTCGTCCTGACGGTCGCTCTTGAACAGGTGGATGCTCCGGCCCAGTATCTCCTGGCGGCTGTAGCCCGAAACTTGCTCCAGGGCCGGGTTGACATATTCGATGTTCCTCTGGGTGTCGGCGATGATCACGGTCTCGGCGGCCTGCTCGAAAGCGGCCTGCAGCAGACGGCGCGCCTCGCCCATGCGCTTGCGTTCCAGGACATTGACCACTATCTCTCCGACCAGCACCAGTGGACTGAGGAAATCCTCACCCAGCGGCTTGGCCCCCCGGCTTGTATCGAACCCCAGAAAACCGAACAGCGTAAACTCGCTGACCAGCGGCAGGATCACCAGCGAGGTGAGAGAGTAGCTTTTCAGCCATTCCCGGTCGGTCGCCGCCTGCTCCGGAAGGCTGTCCACGTCGGAAACCGCAATCTTTTCGAAACGGTGCAACCTTTCCAGACACCAGGGGAAATGTTCCGCCGGGAAAGTCATCACCTCGGTCGCCTGGGGCTGGACGGAGGAGGTATGCCAGGAATATATCCTCGCCATGTTCAGGGAATCCCGCGACAACAGGGAAAGATAGACATGCTCGAAATCCGCGAACTCTCCCAATGCCTCCAGGGTGTAATCCAGCCCGCTGTCCTCCTGGCCGTCTTTCAGGTTGTTGAACACCGTGGCGATGGAGGCGACGAATTTTTCGATCTCCAGGCGGTGCTCGAGCGCCTCCTCGGCGCGCTTCAGCTCGGAGATATCCTTGACCGTGGTCCGGATGCCGCAGATCGCCCCGGACTGGTCGTAGACCAGCTTCTCATCCAGCATGCAGTCGATCACCCGCCCGTCACGGCAGAGATAGCGACGGTTGAACGGGGCGACCTCTTTTTTCCCCGCGATCTTGAGGCTGAAATTCTTTCTGGAAATTTCCCGCTCCTCCGGGTCAATCAGGTCAAACACCGGGCGGCCCAGCAGTTGCTCGGGAGAGTAGCCCAGCAGTTCGCTCTCGGTCCGGTTGACTCGAACGATGCTCCCTTTGGAGTCCAGCTCTTGATAGCCCACCGGGGCGTTCTCGTACAGCTCGTGATAGGCCGCCTCCGACTGGCGCAGCTCCTGCTCCATCCGCATGCGGTCCGTGATGTCGTTGTAGATCGCGGCGAAATGGCTCGGGTCGGGGGAATAGACCACCAGGGAGAACCATTTGTCGCGCGGTTCGAAATAAAAGTCCTCCACTCCGGCTTTTTTCTTCTTCATCACACGCGTGGAGATATCGGTCAGATCGGGTATCCCGCCCGGGTGCCGGGCCAGTATCGCGGAGGCTGTCTTGCCAATAAGGTCGCTCCTTTTCAGGCCGGTCTGCTTCTCGAAACTGGAATTAACCTCCAGGAAACGGTAATCCACGGCTTTACCGTCTTCCAGGATCATTTCGTGATAGGAGAAGCCCGAGTACATGTTTTCGAACAGGGAGCGGTATTTCTGCTCACTGGTCACCAGGGTTATCTGCGAGAGCAGCTTCTCCAGCTCCAGATCGGCGTTGCCCAGGCCGAGACCGATATCCAGCGCCACCTCGAGCAGGACCTGTTGGCCCTCCTCGTCCAACGGCGTCCCCTCGGGCAGGGTCACGACCAGCAACCCGAACACCTTGGCGTTGTTCTCCACCCGCACCAGAACCATCTTTTCTATCGGGCAGCTCCTGCAATCGAACAGGTCGGAATCCTCATAGTCATCTTTATCGAGAAGCACGACCTCCGGGCTTTGCAGCGCCCGCTCGAAAATCGCCGGTATGCTCGGCAGGTGCATCTTCTTGGCGCTATAGCGCATGCGACCCATAGTTTCGCTGTCGGCATGCCACTCCAGACCGCCTTTCTCGCAGAGCACGAATACTCTGGCGCACTTGAACGCCCCGGTCGAGACCAGGCTGTCGCAGACCCCCTGCAGCAGACGGCCGCGATCCTTTTCCTTGGCAATCAGCTTGTTCACGTTCCGCACCGCCAGGATGATCCGGTTGAGGTTCCTGATCCTTTCGGTCCGCTCCAGCACCTGCTTTTCCAGGCTCTGGTTCAGGGCCCGCAAATCCTGGTGTGCCTTGTTCAGCTCCACGTTCTTCTTTTCCAGCTCCTTGCCCCGCAACATCACGCTTTCATAGGTGGAAAACAGCAGGTCGAGTATCTGCGAACGGTCGGAGTTGATCAGATGTTTCTTGCCCAGGAAAAACACCTCCAGGCCGCGCTCCGAGACCGGCTGCCAGCGTAGGTCCCGGTTGATCAGGGTGTACTCGACCCGGGACAGCAGGAGATCGTCCTCGTAGGGCTTGGTGAGGAAATTGTCCGCCCCGCTGATCAGGCCCTGGACAATGTCATCCGGCTCGTTCAGGGCCGAGACCAGTATGACCGGTGTGGATTTAAGCTGCGGGTCGCTCTTGATCTGGCGGCACAGCTCGAACCCGTCCATCTCGGGCATGACCACGTCCGAGATGACGATAGCCGGGGGGGTCTGACGGGCCAGGGCCAGGGCCTGCCGGCCGTTCTGGCTCCAGGTCACCCGGTAGCCGTCTTTCTGCAGCACGTGCTGGAGCCGCAACGCCTGAGTCGGGCTGTCCTCCACGATCAGGATGTCGATCTCGCCCTTGTTGATCTTCGGCTCGGTCATGTCTCCTCCCCGGTCTCGCTCCAGGCCTTGTCGACAGCGTCACGCGGCGCCTCGCTCTGGACCGAACCGAGCAGAGCGTCCACGATCTGTCCGGGAGGCAGGACGAGTCCGGCCGCGCCCAGTTTCTGGGCCTCGCCCGGCATCCCGAAAATCATGGAGGACTCGCGGTCCTGTGCGATTGTCAGGCCGCCGCTCTCGCGGATCAGGTTCATCTCCGCCGCCCCGTCACAGCCCATCCCGGTCAGCAGCACCGCGGCGGCCTGCTTTCCGCAGACCCGGGCCACCGAGCGGAACAGGTATGAAACCGAGGGGCGCAGGTGGTTCTCGGGCGGGTCGTCCACCAGGCTGATCCGGTTCGGGTCGAGCAGGCCCATCTGGTAATTGTCCGGAGCGAAATAGGCCCGGCCCGGCATGAGCACCTCGCCGTCCTGCGCCAGCCGCACCTGGACGCTCGAGCTGGAGTCCAGCCAGTCGATCAGCCCCTGGATAAAACCCACGGTTATATGCTGGACCACCAGCACCGGCGCTGGGAAATTCCGCGGCAGACCGGACAGGATTGTCTGCAGCACCGGCGGACCACCGGTGGAGGCCCCGATGGCCACCAGCCGGATGTCGCGGCGCCCGGGCCCCGGTCCGGAGGCTTTCATGCCGCTGCCGGATGGCGCCGCGGGGGTCAGCGACCGGATGCGGCGGACCACTTTCACCTCGGACATCGCCTTGACCAGTTGTATCAGCTCCCGGGCCGAATGGTCGTACTTCGGGTGACCGACCGCGGGCGGCTTGCCCGCGATGTTGACCGCCCCGGCCTCGATCGCCTGGAAAGTCTTGGACAACTGCTCCTGGTCCCAGCTCGCGGTGACAATCACGATGGGAACCGGACTGGAGGCCATGATTTCCCGTGTGGCCTGGAAACCGTCCAGCTCCGGCATGTGGATATCCATCGTGATGACATCCGGACGTTTTGTCCGGGCCAGACTCACCGCCTCCAATCCGTTGCGAGCCTGGGCCACCACTGTCAGCTCCGGGTCGCTCTCCAGGATATGCACCAGGTTGGCGCGGACAACGGCTGAATCCTCTGCAACCATCAATCTGATCACAGGCCGGCTTCCTTCTTAGATAAAGCGTTTTATTGTTTCGAGAAGGTTTCCCTGATCGAAGCTGCTTTTGACTATGTAGGCGCTTGCCCCCACATCGAACCCCCGCTCGCGGTCGCTATCGGAGTCGAGTGCGGTGACCAGTATCACCGGCAGGGCGGCAAGCGATTTGTCGGCCCTTATCCTGGAAGTCAGCACGAAACCGTTCATTTTCGGCATGTCGACATCCGAGACCACCAAGTCGAAAGCGCGCTCCTTGAGCCGGGCGAACGCTTCCGCCCCGTTGGTCGCGGTCTCCACGCCGTAGCCGGACATCTCCAGGATGTTCTTGAGCAGCATTCTGGAGGTCGGGGAATCCTCGACCACCATGAGCGAGGCCTTCCTCTCCTGAGTTTCCTGAGCGGAGGGCCCGTCCCCGGCCGGGCTTTCCGCCCGGGCGGCGGCGGTATGCACCAGGTCGGCCGCGTGCAGCACCGGGACCGCCTGCCCCGTGCCGATCACGGCCACGCCGGTGACATTGCGCACCCGGACCAGTTGACGGCCCAGGCCCTTGATCAGCACCTCCTGCTCGGCCAGGACCTCGTCCACCTGCAGGGCCACGCTTCGCCCGGCCTCGCTCAGTATCAGGGCCACCACCGCTCCGTCACCCTCCGGACCCTCCTCCTGCTGCGTGCGCAGGCGAAGGACCTCCCGCAGCTTGACCAGCGGCGCCTCGACCCCTTCCCAGCGGACAGTTTCCCGGTTCTCCACTGTCCCCACCTTGTCCCGCGGCACTTTCAGCGCGGCGCCGACTTTCACCGAGGGGATCAGGAACAGCCGTCCCCCGCTGCGCAGCAGGACCGCCCGGGTGGTCGAGACAGAGACCGGGACCACCATCCGCACGCAGGTCCCCTGCAGCGGCGTCGATTCGAGCGACACTGTCCCGCCCAGACGGCCCAGAGCCTCGCGCACAATGTTCAGCCCCAGGCCGCGGCCGGACAGGTCGGTGACGAACGCGCTCGTGGACAGCCCCGGCTCGAAAGCCAGGGCCAGCAGACGGTTGCGGTCGGTATCCTCTGCGCTCTCTCCGGCGAGGATCCGTTTTTTCTGCGCCTCCCGCCGCAGCGACTCCACATCCACCCCGCGCCCGTCATCCGAGACCGCGATCTCGATCCGTCCGCTGTCCAGCCGGCGGGTGCGCAGGCTGATCCGTCCCTCCGCCGGCTTGCCCGCGGCCAGACGGTCCTCGGGTTTTTCGATCCCGTGGTCGATCGAGTTGCGCAATATGTGGTTGAGCGGATCCTTGAGTTCCTGCAGCACCCGCCGGTCCAGCTCCAGGCTCTCGCCCTCCAGCTCGAAACCGATCTGCTTGCCCTGCTCCCGGGCCAGACGGCGCACGAGCTTGGGGTAGGTGCGGAACAGGGAGGACGCCGGAAGAGTGAGCAGGCCGAGCGTCTCAGCCAGAAGGAAATCGACTGACCGCGACAGGGAACGGCTATATTCGACTACCGATTTCTCGAGGCCGGAGGAGAGTCCCTCCAGCCGCCGCATCCGGCCGCCACCGGAGTCGACGTACTCCAGCAGGCGGTTGACCGAATGGTTGTCCAGCCTCTGACCGGAAGCCGTCTCCAATGTCCGGCCCAACTGACGAAGCACGGGTTGCAGACGGCCCAGGTCGCGGCGCCAGAGGTCCAGCTCCTGGCGCATCTCGGCTGTCTGCTCCAGTATCTGCGCGTTGGCCAGCTTGAGGACCGTCATCTCCTCGGTCTTGCGCAGGATCGCCTCCAGACGCCTGGCGCTCACCCGGACCGTGTCCCGGCTCAATCTTTCGACGCCGCCGTTCTCCGCGGCGGCGGCCGGGAACTCCGGACTGTCCTCAGGTGTCAGGGGTGACAGGTCTGTCTCTGCCTGCAACTCCGGCGCGGGCGCAGCCTCGGGCACGGCTGTCACGGCAACGGCCTGCGCGGCCGGGATAACCGCTCCCGAAGCCCGGGCTTCGAGTTTGCCCGCCAGGTCCGACAGGTCCGGCTCCGCCTCCGGGTTCGCACCGACCGCGTCGTTCAGGCTCTCAAGGGCCGTATGCAGCAGGTCGAACAGCTCCGGCGTGGCGGCCAGGCCCTGGCTTTTCCAGCCCGAGAAGACACTCTCCATGGCCCTGCAGAGCGCCTCGATCTGCACCAGGCCCACCGAGCGGGCCGCGCCTTTCAGGCTGTGCGCCTCCCGGAACACCGACTGCACCAGGTCGGCCCGTTGCTGGCCGTCGGAGGATTTCTCCAGCTCCAGCAGCAGGTTGGACATGTTTTCGACATGCTCCGCCGCTTCGAGACGGAACGCCTCGAGCAGGCGGGCCAGAAAAGCTCTGTCTTCTTCGTTCATCGTTGTCCCGTCCGCCCCCGGATCAGTCCAGCTTGTACCGGTTCACCAGTTCCTTGAGACTCTGCCCAAGCTCGGCCAGACGGCGCGTGGTCTCCTCGATCTGGCGGGTGCCGATCGCGTTCTGGGTGGTGGCCTGACGGATGTTGTCGATCGCCACCACGATCTGCTCTATCCCGGCGGTCTGCTGCTGGTTCGAGGCAGCGATCTGCTTGCCGGCCTGCGCCGTGTCGGCTATGCTCTCGGTCATGGATTGGATCGCCTCGCGGGCTTTCTGCGACTGTTTCATCGCCGCCTCGACTGTCTTGCCGCCCTGCTCCACCGCCAGCACGGCGTTGGTCGTGGCTTTCTGCACGTCGTTGAGGATCGTGCGCACTTTCTTGGTGCCCTGCTTGGACTGGTCGGCCAGACTGCGAATCTCCTGGGCCACCACGGTGAAACCCTTGCCCTGGTCCTCGTAGCGGGCGGCCTCGATCGCCGCGTTGACTGCCAGCAGGTTCGACTGGTCCGCCAGGTCGTCCACCGAGGCGATTATCTCGCCGATCGCCTGGCTCTGCTCGCTCAGGCGCATGATGCTCTCGCCGATCGATTCCATCCGTATCTGGATTTCGGACATCCCGCCCAGCGTGTCCTCCAGGGCCTCGCGGCCGGAGCGTGAATAGTCCTCGGCCTCGCGGGCCAGTGTGGCCACGTTCTCGGCCTTGTTGCTCGACACCTCGGCGGTCTGGCGGATTTCCTCGGCCGTGGTGGAGGTCTCGCTCACCGCGGTCGAGGTCTCGGCCGTACTGGCCGCCAGTTGCGAAACGGTGGTGGAAATCTCGCTGGAGGAGGCCGCCAGCGAGTTCACCACCTCCGCGATGCTGCGCGTCTGCTGCCGCAGGTTGGCCAGCATGCTGCGGAAAGATTCGTTCAGCTCTCCCACCTCGTCTTTCCGTCTGTCTTCCGGGATGCTGGTGGTCAGGTCGCCGCCGGCGATATCGCTCGATACGGCGACGACCATGCCCAGCGGACGGGTGATGTCGCGGGTGATGATTGTGCCGGCCATGATCAGCAGCACCAGCCCGATCAGGCTGCCGAAAACAATGAAATTACGCGCCAAAGAAGAGCTTTTCTGCATGGCTGCGCTGCGCTCGGTCAGCTGGGCCAGTTCCCCTGTGCGAATGCCTCTTATTCCGCTGTAGATTTTATCCCGCAAGTCATTGGAACGGCCGATTTTCATCTGTGCAATGGCCGTCTCGAAATCACTCCCCCTTGCCAGATCGATCTGGCCCTGCAACTCGGCGATCATTTCATCGACCAGGGTCTTCAAGGCGCCAAGCCGGGCCCGGTCCTGCTGAATCGACAGGCCCAGAGTCTGAAGCGTATCGAAATCCGTTCCGAGCTTGGTCACTGCATCCCGGTAGTCTTTCAGATACAGCGTGTCACGGGCAAGCAGGAATCCGCGGCAGGAGTTTTGCGCCTCTCTCAGGTGTGAGAAAGTTATTTCAAGGGTCCAAATTTCCTGGTTGGTGCGGTTCACCCAGGATACTGTCTCCATGAGCGAGAGGTTGTTCCGTAAGGACACCGTGCCTATCAGCAGAATCAGCAGCGCCCCGAGGCCCAGTCCAAGAGATATTTTCCTGCCGATCGACCATTTCATCGCCCGACCTCCACCGGTTCAGGTGAGCCGTCCGTTGATGTCACGCCCGAGCGACGGGGGGTCGTTCACCCGCAGCTCCGGGTCCGAGAGGAGTTTCGCCGCGTTGAGCACGATGATCCGCTCCGGGGTCACGCCGAGAAGGTACTTGTCCCCGATGCCGTTCAGGCTCGACCCGGGCGGGCGGATCTGGTCCGCATCCAGCAGGCGGGTCCCGTGGACCTCATCCGCCAGCACGCCGAATTCCATCCGCCCGTCCTCCAGGACCAGAATCTTGTTCAGGTCGGTCAGACCGCGCTCGGGCAGCCCAAAGAATTTTTTCAGCTCCACCAGGGACAGTATCTCGCCGTGAATATTCACCACTCCCAGCACGAAATCCGGCGTGCCTGGAATCTCGGTCAACTCTTTCAAGGGGTGGACCTGGCGGACGAAACGGGTCTCGACCGCGTAGTCCTCCTGCGCCAGCTGAAACATGACCACGCTGAGCTGCTTTTGCGGTCTCCGATGGCTCTGTTCCTGACGGGCCAGGGCCCTGGCGCGCTCCTTGAGGACCGATTCGGTCCTGGGGTCAGCCTTTCGCTTTCCGGCTTTCATGGCCTGCCGCCTTTCCCGTTTTGCTCTGTCCGCTCATCTGCGGCAGCATCTGGCTTATCAGGCGCTCCAGGCGCCCCGCGGTCAATCCGTCCGATTCGGCCACCTCCTGATCGGGGGCGAGCCGCTGAAGGGCCGCCAGGCAGTTGCGCAGGTGCTTTTCCGCCTGAGTGCGCTGCCCGGCCTGGAACGCCAGACGGCCCAGCGCGAAATGCGCCAGCGCGTGCCCCGGCTCCAGGTAGAGCGTCCTGCCCAGCTCCGCGGCCGCCTCGGCCCCCTGTCCCGATTCGACCAGCAGCATCGCCAGCAGATAGTGCAGCGCCGGGTCCAGGCGGCGTTGTTCCACCTGACTGCGGCAGAGTTCGAGGCTACGGCCCAGCTCGCCCAGGTTGGCCAGGGACTTGATCAGGCATATCGCCCCGGCCGGCTCCGGAGTCGGGACCGTCGCCAGGCGCTCGACCACGGCCGCGTAATCGCCAGCCTGGAACAACTTCCCGACCTCACCCACGGCACGGCTGCCGGGAGCGGGTTCGGGCGAAGCCGGAGGTTTGGCCGCAGCCTCCCGTTCTTTCCCCGCGGGTTCCTCTTTTCGCGCCGTCGCCCGCGACGGGTGCGGAGCCTCTTTCCTCCCGGCCGCCTGCCGCTGGACCGCTGCAGCGGGCTTGACCGTCCCGGGCTCCGGCTTGCGGAACGCCGACATCTGGGGCAGACTGACCGTATCGAACTCCGAAAACAGCCAGGCGCTCGCCTCGCAGGGGCTGACCAGCAGCCAGCCGCCCGGGCGCAGGCAGAGCAGGAATCGCGAGATGACCTCCCGCTGCCTCTGAGGACTGAAATACATCAGCACGTTGCGGCAAAGGATCAGGTCCAGCGCGTTCGTGCCGCCCAGTAGCGAGGGGTAGCAGTCCTCGGCCAGGTTGAGGTAATCGAACTGCACCATTTCCCGGATGCGCCTGGCGACCCTCCTTACCTCGCCCTCCATCTCCTCGAAGCAACCCGCGGACGGCGGGGCGGCCGGGTCACGGAAAGACCAGCGCCGGTACTCCCCACGCCGCGCGCTCTCCAGCGCACCTGTATTCAGGTCCGTGGCCAGGATCGTGGCCTGGCACCCGAGCTTCTCCAGCTCGAGGCTTTTCAGCAGGATCGCCAGCGAATAGGGTTCCTCGCCCGTGGCGCAGCCGGCGCTCCAGATACGGATCAGCTTGTCCTGGCCGGCCCGCCGCCGGATCAGCTCCGGCAGGATTGTCTCCCGCAGGGCCTCGAACGAGGGCCGCTCGCGGAAGAAATACGTCTCCCCCACTGTGAGGCTGCCGGCCAGCCTCTGTATGGTCTCACGACTCAAGCTTCCCGAGAACAGGCCCTCCAGGAAAGCCCTCAGGTCCGGCGCCCCGGATTCGAACGCCGCGGCCTCCGTCTTCTTCTGCATATCGACCCAGCGCTCGCGGGGGAAATAAAGCCCGAGCCGGGTCGAGATCAGTTCGCTCAGCCGTCCCAGTTCGTATTCCGACAGCGGCTCACCCATCGCGCGACAGTCTTTCCAGGGCCTGTTCCAGTTGCCGCCTGTCGTCCAGTGAGAGGAAGCGCTCCAGGTTGTAAATCAGGATCATCCCATCCTCCAGCCGCAGCGCGCCCTCGGTCAGTTCCATGGACGGGACCACCCGCTCGGCCGGGGTCACGCTGCCGGCCTCCGGGCTCAGCACACCCTCCACCGCATCCACCAGCAGGGCGGCCCGCCGCGTATCCAGGCTGGCCAGGATCAGGCGGTCGGAGGGTTCCAGCGCCTTGGCGCCCAGACCGAACCGCCGGCGGGTGTCGATCACCGGCAGCACCTCCCCCTGGACGTTCACCACTCCCGCGACCGTGGCCGGAGCGTCGGGCAGGGCGGTGAGCTGGACAGCCCGCACCACCCGCAGTACGTTCTCCAGCCGCAGGGCGTGAAGGGTATCGTCCAGACGGAAAACCACGAGTTTTTCCGCAGAAGACATGGATACTCTTAGTCCGGGAATTGATTCAGTATCGCGGGGGCAGGAAAGGCAGAGATGCCGAAATGCAGCCTCACGTCCACAAATCGACCGTCCCAGTCTCAATCAGGTCAACGGGATGATCCGGCCCCGCAGAAATACCAACCCAATATCGATGTTCCATCTGTCTGACATTGCCTTTATTCAAGCGCGCGGGCTTACTTCTTTAGCATTATTGTTTTCCAATTTGAATGTCAATAGAGGATAGTCTCTTTTATTTATTCAACATCTATAGATCACCCGAGAGGCTAATAGCTCTCACTTTAATCAATCGCCCTTCCGTTAAGCCGGCATGCCGCAGGACCTTGATTTGCACGATTCCCGGACATTGAGCACCCATCCGTCAGCGCGGGGAGATAATTCTGTCCAGCCCGGTGGCGTCATGGACCGGTCCGCAGGGAGACCTCAGGGTGTGGAAAGCCCGGGACTTTTGATTCGGGTGGCAGGACAGACTGCGCCGGGGGCCGGGCATTTCCTGTTGCCGGGACCGCGTTTTGGCTGTATGCTTTAGCACTGACCGGATGCCGCTGAGCCATTCTCTGCCAGAACGCCTGAAGAGCCAAGCCCGGCTGCCGGTCCCGTCCTGAAGCTCTTTCTCACCCTAACCCGGAGCTCGAAATGCGTCCCGCGAGACGAACGGCCCTGTTTGTGGTTTCATCGCTGTTACTGGCGCTGGCGCTATCCGCCGGCTGCCGGGAGTGCCGGAAAGCGGCCGCCCCAGCGGCTGAGGCTTTCCAGGCGCCCGGCCTCCACGGCTGGACCGTGCTCGGTCCGGGCGGCGGGGGAGCGCAGTTCATCCCCACGCTCAACCCCCACGACCCGGCCAACGTGCTCGTGCGCTGCGACATGACCGCCGCCTATGTCACGAGCGACAGCGGCGACAACTGGCACATGTTCAACCTGCGCACGGTAGTGGAGGATTTCGAGTTCGACCCTCTCGACCCGAACACGGTCTACGCCTGCAACACCGGGCTCTACCGCTCGGGCGACCGCGGCGCCACCTGGGAGCTGGTCCTGCCCGACCCGGCCCGGGTGACCGGCGAGAGGATGTCCGGCGACCACGCCGGCCAGAGCTTTGTCACCGAGGACAGCTCCGGAGCGGGCGAAATCGGCCTTATCCGGGTGGACCCGCAGGACTCCAGACGGATCACTATCGCCCGCGGCGGACGGGGGTTCCGCGGCAGCGGACAGTCGATCCTCACCTCCGCCGACCGGGGCCGCTCCTGGCAGAGCGTGGCCGAGGTGGAGGGACGCGAGGTGCTGGCCATTTTCCCCGGCAGTTGGGGCGAGGACAGCGGCAAGGTGGTGGTTATCACCTCCAGCGCCGGCTGCCGGGTGCGCCTGGACGGCGGCGGGAGCGAGACATTCGCCCTGCCGGTGGAGGCTGCCTCGGCGGCCGAGGGCGGCAGCGGCCCCTGCGGCAGCCGGATTTATCTCCTGGGCGCAGCCGGGGGAGTCTTCCGCTCCACCGACCTGGGCCGCAGTTGGGTGAAAGCGGACAGTTCCCTGGCCGTGGAGCCGGACACCAGCGCCGACTCCGGGATGCGGCGGCGTTTCGGCAGCCGCTACCGCGCCCTGGCGGTCTGCGCGGGGCGCCCCGAGGTGGTCTACATGTCCGTTGCCGGGATGCCGCAGGAAATGAACGGGAGCATCCAGCGGGTCTCGGGCATCCTCAAGTCCACGGATTCGGGGGAAAGCTGGAACTGGGCGCTGCAAGTCTGCGGCGGGGACATCCTGACCCATAATTACACGGGCGGCTGGCTGCTCCGCAACCTGGGCTGGTTCGGCGCGCCCTCGCACCTGGGGGTCAGTCCCTCCGACCCGGATATCTGCTACTCGACCGACTCGGGCCGCACGTTCCGCACGCTGGACGGCGGCGTGAGCTGGAAACAGGTGATCAGCCGCGACCTGCCGGACGGCTCGTTCACCACGCGGGGCCTGGATGTGACCACCGATTACGGGGTCCATTTCGACCCCTTCAACCCAGAGCATTTCTTCATCACCTACACCGACATCGGCCTGTTCCACACGTTCAACGGCGGCACGAGCTGGCACCAGGCGATCACCGGCATCCCGCAGCAGTGGCGCAACACCTGCTACTGGCTGGAGTTCGACCCGGCGGTGCGGGGACGGGTCTATTCGGTCTGGTCGAATGTCCACGACCTGCCGCGACCCAAGATGCACCGCTCGGGCAACCTGACCAACGGCAACCAGCAGGGCGGAGTGGCGGTCTCGGGCGACGGCGGCCGGAACTGGGGCATCCTCTCCCGCGGCGAGCTGGTGGAGGGCGACTACGTGCACCGGATGCGCCTGGCCGCGGTGCCCACTCATATCGTGCTCGACCCCGACAGCCCGGTGCGCCAGCGCACCCTGTATGTCTGCGACTACGGCTGGGGGGTGTGGAAATCCACCGATGGCGGCGGGACATGGGACCTCAAGCGCAAGGGGATCGACCCGGCCAACCTCAACTGCTGGCGCATCACCCGTCTGCCCTCCGGACGGCTGATCCTGCTGGTGGTCCGGGCCGGAGTGGAGGGCAGCGGCCAGACCTCCGGCGCGCTCTACACCAGCGATGACAAGGCCGAGTCCTGGCAGCCCCTGGCCCTGCCGGCCGGGGCCACGATGCCCAACGACCTGGTTTATGACCCCTCCGACCCGCAGCGGATGTACCTGTCCTGCTGGCCGCTCAACGCCGGCTCACGTCTGGCGCGCGAGCAGTCCCGCGAGGCCGGCGTGGTCGAGGGTGACCAGCTCGAGATGGGGCGGAGTGAGAAAGGCGGCGGGCTGTTCCGCACCGAGGACGGAGGAGCGACCTGGAAGCAGGTGTTCGACGAGAAGATGCATGTCTACGCCGCGGCGGTGGACCCGCAGAACCCGAACACCGTCATTATCAACACCTTCGACAGCAGCGCTTTCCGCAGCGATGACCGCGGAGAGACCTGGAAGCGCCTGGGCGGCTACAATTTCAAGTGGGGCCACCGCCCGGTGTTCGACCCGGCGCACCCGGGGATGCTCTACCTGACAAGTTTCGGCGGGAGCGTATTCCACGGCCCGGCCACGGGCGTGGAGGGCGTGGTGGAGGATATCACTAACCTGCCCGTGCCCGGTCTGGACCGTCTGCGCTGAGACTTCAACCAGGGAACAAGAAGCCGGGCCGCCCTGTGGGATTCGGGGTGGCCCGGCTTTTTATCTGTGAGAGATTGTTATCTTCTTTCAGCACCGCAATGTCAACCCAGACGCTCTTTCAGCCACTCGATGGCCTTGTCCTGCTCGTAGTCGGCCACGCCGATCACGGGAGTGTCCAGTTGTTCCGCGGCCAGACGTTTTTTTAGCTGGCGGATGAACACCCCCTCGCCGTCCTGCTCCTTCCCGTCCAGCCAGGTCCGGGTCACGCCGCAGGAGGGCGAGCCCTGCTTGCCCAGGATGCCCACCACCTCGAATCCCTGGAAGCGGTATTCCTTGAGTGTGAACACCAGGTCGTCGATCAGGCGTTCGAGGCGCTTGCCGCCGGGCCCGCTCTCCAGGCCCACCCGCACGTCGAACCGCCCCAGGCCCAGGCAGTAGAGCTCCGGGCAGACCATCTGGATCATTCCGACCTGGCGCTCCTGCAGAAAGTCCACCAGCGGGTCGAACATGGCCGGGAAATCGGCGCAGTCGATCATGCGGGCGTTCTGGTTCAGCACGCAGTGGGCGACGAAGACCACCTTGTCCGAGCGCGGGTCGCCGTTCCACTGCCGTTTGTTTTCGGCTTTGCCCTGGAAACCGTTCTGGGGGATGCTGTAATCCGGCTGGGGGATCGGGTTGCCCTCGGCCCGGGCGCAGCCGGCCATGAGCGCGGCCGCGGCCGCAGGAGCGCCGCCCAGGAAAGTTCGCCGGGTAAGGAGGGGTTTTCTGGCCATTTTGTTCTCTCCGAGAGGAAGAAACGAGTCTCCAGAACGGCATGAAGGAGGCCGACGGATTTCCGCCGGGGCACGGCACACCGGATTTTAGCCCGATCCACCCGCCGCAGTCAAGCCCCGGGCGCACGAAGCTCGGTGTCGCCCTGTCGTCATGATGGCGGCACGTGATTACAACCTGTCAAACTTCTCATCGATTACAATCCCGAATACGCAACTTGATATCGGGATAAGCCTCATCAATACTCGCTTCCAGGATTGCCGCTTTTATCTGTTAACCACGCACAGAGTTAGAGCAGTATCAGATGAACATGATTTTTTCTTTCGGTGCAATGTGATCCATAGAGCCATATTACTTTCGACACTTTTAAATCAAATCCAAATTGCAAATGAAGATTATCCGCTCGTATGCACATCACAAAATATCGGTATTTTCTTTTGACTATTCTCTCTGTTAATATATATTGAATTGAGAATCAATAACAAGGCAGCCAATCCAACATCAGCCATTGGAGGTTTTAGTGCCGAGAGGGAAAGGTATCGACAAAGCTAAGCTGTACAAGCTTGTTAAGGCAGGTAAAAGCGCCCAGTCGATAATGGCCGAACTGGGGATCAAAAACAAGGCCGCGCTCAAGCTGGCCCTGGCCGATGTGATGATCGAAAAGGGCGAGGTCCTGCAGGTGGCCGGCATGTCCGCCCGCGCCACCGGCAACCGCAAGCTGACCAAGATGGGGCTCATCATCCCCCGCGCCCAGCTCGAACCTCAGTTCAAGCAGGGCGATCAGTTCGAGATGTCGATCGAAGGCGGCACGATCACTCTGACCAAGGTGTGAGTGTCTGCCGGAAGATACGGTTACAGCCGGGCCGGAAATTCGGCCCGGCTTTTTTACTCCCACCGGAAACAGTCATCCCCCGGTAATACCCAGTCCTTACCGGTCAGTGCACCCGCACGCGGCTCAGACGGTACCAGCCGTCCTCGGCCGCTCCCTCGACGGCGAATTTTATCCTGGGGTCTTTGCCGGTCCTGTCGAGCATGGCAAGACCGAGTTCGTACTCGCCCGGAGTCAGGCTGTCCGGCACGGTCACGACCGTGTTGTAATTCACCTGCCCGGGCAGCCACTCCCGGATGTCGGCATCCGTATTTACGACCCAGGTTTCCTTGCTCACGGTGTTGCGGAACTGCACGGCCAGGGGGTGCAAGTAGTAAGAGGGCGCCACTCCGGCATTCTCCCAGTCCATCCTGAGCGGCAGCTGCCCGCCCGCGGTCACGCGGGACGGGTGGGCCAGGCTGCGCAGCACGAAGCGGTAGCCCATTTTCTTGCCCCATTCGAGGTAGGCCTGGATCCATTCATCGGGCAGTTCCTCGAATTTGGGACCGTAACACAGGTTCATCCAGGAAAGGTGCCAGGCCAGGGACTGCGCGATCGTGGTGTCGCGGGCCATCTCCCGGGTGAAGCGGCCGCCCATGCCGTCGAGGTACCAGGTGGTGCAGGTGTTGCAGGCCTCGAACGCCACCGGCGAGTGCTTCCAGGCCTCCAGGGCTTTCGGGGTTTTTGCCAAAAAGTCGGGGTAGATGGTGGTCATGTGGCTCCAGTTGTCGCTCCACATGCCCCAGTCGCCCAGGCAATCGGCGCGGTAGCCCGTCCCGCGCTCGATAGCGTAATCCATGTAATCGCCTATCAGCATCAAAAGCTTTGTTTTGGTGAAACTATCCAGGTAGAGCTTTATTATGTCATTTAATACCGGTTCCGCAGGCATCTGGAAGCCTTCCGGCGCTCCGGCCGTGTTCCATTCACCCCAGGAACCGACCGACCCAATGTCAACATAATACAGGTTCGGGTCTCCATCGTAACGCTCCGCCAGCGCCTTGATCAACCGGCTGTGGTACTCGATGAACAGAGGGTCCGAATAATCCGGCTGAAACCCTTTCGAATGGTCCTTTTCATCGTAATACCGGCCCTTGAGCCCCTTGTCTATCAGCCACTGCGGCACGTACACCGCGCCGTCCTGGCACATCACGCGCATGCAGAAAGTCTGGCCCTCTCTCTTCGCCTTGTCCATCAGCCCGTCGATCATCTCGAAATCGATCTTGTCCTCGGCCGGCTGGATCTGGCTCCAGTACCAGCGGTAATAGACATTGGCGCAGGGGGGATATTTGGGGTCGTAAGTCTTCAGCCAGGAGTAGAAAGCGCCTATGGAGCAGAAACCCATGCCTGGGTTCAGAAGGAACTCGTCGGTCCTGACCGGGTACACCACGGTTTCGAGAGGCGTCAGACGTTCGCGGACAATGTTGATCAGCATCGCTTTGACATCGGCCATCGAATATACGCCGTCCCAGTTGTAATCCGCCCTGGGGTCGGACGGGTCGGCCCGGCCGAGCAGCAGAAGGGCCAGCGCATCCATCAGCGTCACCTCGCCGTCCCCGTTCACATCCTCCTGATACACCACCCCGTTCGCACCCTGCGATTCGGTGACCGCTCTCAGCAAGCCGACCATCAGGAGCGAGACCGTAACTCCCAGAATCAGAAACACAGGCTTGTGTTTTAACGGCTTTGTGCAAGTCATCCTTTGCCCTATCTCCCTGCAATCGGGTCTGGCCCGGGGTAAAGTCGCGTCGTTTCAGGACCCGCCGGAGCTTGTCCTTCCATCCCGCCGCCCGTATATCGGAAAACGGGCAACGTTCCCGGCAGGTGTTCCATAACTGATCAGCCTGCCCCCTTCATCCAGTCCGCCGTTGCGGGCAGGATTCAGGGGGCAGGCCGTTTCAAGTTGCTGCAGAAAGGTCAGAACCCGAAGGACACGGAGAAGAAGTTATCCGCGGACAACCGACCCTTGTTCTTCCAGGCATAGTTGAAACGCAGGATCATGTCGCCGATCGTGCGCTGCACGCCGCCTCCGACGCTGAACCCGCGCCAGGTCGGATCATCCCCGAGGTACTCGTAACCCATCTGGTCCTTATCCTCGGTGTACTCGTCGGTCTGGATCTGCCAGCCCAGCCGCAGGGCCGCCGAAATGGCCGGATTGAAGTTGTAGTTTATCTCGGTGCCGGTGGCGTAGGAAAGCGGAATGTAGCTGGGACGCCAGAGCTCGGCGGAGGCCATCCAGTTCATCTTCTCGCCGGTGTAAAGGTTGTAGGCCAGCGCGATCTTCATCGTCGTGGGCAGCCGGTAGGTGTGGGTGCGGAAGAAAACCTCCCGGTCCAGACGGCGGCTCATGGCGTAAGGATCGTTGGGATAATCCTCATAGCCGCCTGGCAGGTTGCCGGTCTGGAGGCTCTGTGGCCCGACGGATTCCAGGAGCACCGGCCCGTTCATGGTCATGTTGGTGCCCAGGTTCTGGATCGCGAAAGCGAAACGGATCTCGCGCTCCATGAACTCGGTGTGGTAGATCGCACCGGCGTCAATGGCGAACGCGTTGGCGCCCAGGTTGCCCCACACGTCCTGATGCACGTACTTGGCGCTCAGGCCGCCGACGAAGCGATCCGAGAAATTGTAGGCCAGCGATCCGCCCATCTGGAAATCGTAGGCGTTGAACGTGCTTCCGGTGCCCTCGGGGCTGGAGATCGTGGTGATCTCCATGTCCGGAATGTCGAGGTAACCGAAGAACCCGCCCACCACCACCTTACCGTCGGCAAACGGCATGGCCGCGGCAGCATAGCTGTAGGTCAGGTCCAGGGTGTAGTCGACTACGTTCAGCATCATTTCGCGGTTACGCAGGAATCCCAGACCGGCCGGGTTCCACCAGATCGAGCTGATATCGTCCGTGACCGCGGTGTAGGCGCTGCCCAGGGCGATACCCCGTGCTCCCACCGGGATGGTCAGGAACTCCGCGGCGCGGACTCCGACAAACGAGGAGTTGTCCATCCGCCCCTGGTCGATGTACTTATCCAGCCCGGAGTAGTCCTGACGGCCCAC
The DNA here is from genome assembly GCA_021372515.1 of bacterium. NCBI lineage: Bacteria > bacterium. The sequence goes on along the minus strand of JAJFUG010000177.1, from coordinate 24,074 downwards.
GCCCTGCGCTTGCAGGCCGGCCGCCACCAGTGTCAGGACCGCACAGGCCGTGAACATGGCTCGTATGGCCGTTTTACTTATCATTATCAAACCTCCGTATAGGCAGCGGGGAAAGATCCCGTTCAAGTTCAAGGTGTTGATCCTGTTAAAGGACGATATAGAACTTGCCCGTAAATGTCTTGCCCCGCGAATCCGTCACGTGGAAGAAATAGAGGCCGCTGGCGACCGTCTGTCCGAAACGGTTCCTCAGATCCCACGGTTCATTTCCACTGTGATTGTCGAAACCGGTCATGACCTTGGGTTCGTTCACGGTCAGATGGTCCCAGTCGGTGTAATTCCCCCAGCCGGAACGGTTCGCCCCGATGTGGTTGAGCACGTTGACCAGGTTGCCGCCCATCGAGAAGATACGGATAGTGCAGCGGTCCGGCAGGTTGACGAAATCGATGCGGCGTTGCGTGGCCGACAGGTCGAGCAACGAGCTGGCGATGTACGGGTTCGGGACCGCCTTGATCCTACTCAGGTCGGCGTCCTCCGGATTCAGCGTGCTCCGGTCGATCTTGATCTCCCATTTGTCGCCGACAGCGGGAAGCTCGGGGACTTGCGTGAACACGGTCTTGTCGCTGTTCCAGCTTCCGAAAACGTTGGTCACGGTCCAAACCGAGCCGGGCAGCGGCATCGTGATTCCATCCACGCCGTCGCCGTTGGTGCCTGCGAGGTCGAAACGCCACAGGATGCCGTTCAGGTACAACCCGAAATGCTCAATGTTATCGGCGGGCATGGTCTCCGGCATCTTGACCGTACGCTCATTGAACGGCAGCAGGGCGACGAAAGCCTCGTCGAAATACGTGCCGCGTTTGTTGTTGGCGCCGATATTCGCGCCGAAACCTTCCTTGGTCTGGAAACCCCAGCCGTCCTGATCCGGGTAGTCCGCATGCGGCACGGCCCGGTTGCGTGTCAGGTCCTTGACCTCCAGGGTCAAGTTGCCGCCTCCAGCATCCTTCCAGGTCACCGAGAACCTTCCGTTCCGGGTCAGGGACACCATGCTCGGCGGCTGATTGGGTCTGGACGCGACACCTGCGCAATCGGCGACATTGGGGATGGTGATCTTGAACCGCGCGGTGTCCGCCCCTGCTTCCATGTAGGAGGTGGTCTTATTCGAAACCTGGGTTATCAGGCTGGTGAAGGTCACATCCATGGCATAATTGAGGCCGACAGCATCGACCGGGCCCTGGAAAGTGATTGTCTGATCGTTGGTCTTGCCGCCGTAGAGATCAAACTCCGGGGTCTCGTAGCTGCCGTCCACCAGAACCAGCCCCCTCATGCCGCCCGTGGTGTTCCGGCCCGAGCAGTTCCAGTACTTGTCATAGCTTACGCACTTGATGTAGAGAGTTTTATCCTGCGTTATCCGCTCGTTGTTCACCGGAATGAAACTCATCGCGGATATCGCGGGCGCCAGCAGCAACGGGTCTTCAACGATCCTGCCCGTTCCGTCGCCGGCCAGAGTGTAAATGAAAGCGTCCTGGCGCTCCAGGCCATCCGCCGGGATGTAGTTTACGCTGGCGATGCTGGCCGCCTTGAAATTGCTGGCATCGGAGCGCGGAATCACGTTGTACAGCCCCGGTACGCCGGTCCGGTTCCAGACCTTGCCCGAGGCCGCATCCGGCAGGCTGAACTGGGCGCCTGTGGCCGGGTCGTAATTCTTGTCGTAAGGCACCAGCGCGTACCAGACCTTCATCCCGTTCTTCATGCGGCTGTAAAGACGGTCGTCCGCAAGTTTGTCCACGTAGAAAAACTTCAGGTTGTTGGACGACTTGTTGCAGTCCATCAGCAGTTCGCTGTGCGTGTCGTTCGGACCGACATAGCTGCGGAACAGACGGAAACCCTCGAAATCGTACTCGACATAATGGTTGTTCGGGTCGAGGTTGTTCGCCTGCAGGAAAGTGTAATACGGGTCCGGGCTCTGGACATCGATATCGCTCCAGGTGAGCGTGACCTGGCGGTCACCGGGAATGATGGTCATCTCAGGCACCAGCGGAGCGGTCGGAAGGATGTACCCGCCATCGTGCACCGACTGCGCCACCTCGGCATACTGCTCCATGGGCTTGAACGCTTCCTGGATATAACCGGAGATGATGTTGTCCACTGTCTTGGTCGGAAGCTGCAGCGGCAAAGTGGCCGGATAGCAGAACATGTAGGCGTAATCGAAGGAGAACGTGTCGCGCGACGTGACGTCGTGAAGCTCGGAATAGAAAGCCACGTCTCTCCAGTTGCTGGCCCCCCAGAGCCACTTGGAATAATTCGCATCCGAGGGCTGCAGCACACCCGGAGTGCCGGTCCCCTCCCGTCCGGTCCAGGGACTGACCGTGCCCAGGAAATAAGGGGCGCACTCGTCCACCAAACCCCTTCCCATCCGGTATTTCTTGCCTTCCGGAGAGACCGCGCTGTAATACATGTCGGGTCCGGCTTTGAACCCGAAATCGGAGCCGGAATGGATCAGGTTGGTCATCCGGGCGGATTCGCCGTTGTACATGGGCGGTTTCAGCATCTTGCCGCCCACCAGGAACGGATACTGGGGGGTGTAGGTGCTGAGAGTGGGCTTTTCGGAGTAAGTCATCCAGATCTCTTTCTCCGGATGATAACCCCAGGCGATATCACCATCACCGCCGAAATTCATCTGGCGGCTTTCCCAGACCATCACGCCTTTCCAGGTCCAGCCGTCCTGGTTGTTCATGATTCTCGGATCCGGGTTCGACGCTTTAATCCCTCTGTTACTGTGGTATTTGGCATACATCGAAGAATTGCCGACCAGGTAATGCAGGAAAACGATGTTATTCCCCTCGGCGAAGTCCAGGAAATAAGCGCTGATCCCGATATAACTGCAGGTGGAAATGTTGTTCAGCCAGGTCAGCAGCGCATCGCCCGTGTGCACGAACATGGTCTCCGCGCCGTGGACTATCGGGGCTCCGCTGGGAGAAAACCCCTCGCGCGCCTCGATCGGCCAGTCCAGCAGGTTGTCCGCATCCTTGGTGCTCCAGACCTGCCGGTACTTAGACAGCGTCGGGCCTTCCAGATTGTCATCGCCGGCCGCGAATGTCTCGGCGAGGTACTGCTCGCACTCCGGCAGCGGTGAGCACCAGCCGCTGACATCGTTGCGTCCGTCCTGCTGCATGCAGGTGTCTTCCGGGAGACCGTCGCCGTTGAAATCGCGGGTGGTGCAGATGACGAAATTCCAGTTGTCGTTGCCCATGTAGTTGCCGGAACCGCGCGGGAACTGGACGCTGGTGCTGTGAAACGCACCGCCCCAACCGCTCGATTGTATCTGAAATCCGACATTGTTCCCGGTGGAGAACCGGCTCGACAGCATCTCAGCCTGGGACGGTGAGACCGTCAGGCCGAGAATCGCCGCGAGTGTAACCAGAATAATGCCATTTCGCATCATAGTAATCTCCACTGTTTCTCACTGACAATTAAGCCGAGCGAAACCTTTCCGCCGTCTCAAGGTCCGGCTCAGAAAGAGAAATCGATTCCCATGCGGATCTGACGCGCCGTGCCCCAGATGCGCTTATCCATTGTGTTCTGGAGCATGCTTTCGGCATAGGCGCCCAACACCGCTTCGGACCGGCTCAGGATCCCGTCGCCGTTGAAATCGCTGTTGAACAGAACGTGCCTGGAATCGCTGGAGGTCAGATCATCCCAGACCAGGTCCAGTCCGGCGTTCTGGGTCTTCACGGACTGCTCGTAGCCGCCGTAGGTGGGATACTGTGAGTTGTTCCGGCGGTTCAGGAGGTTGAAGACCTCTCCGAAGACCGACACCTGGCGCGTGCGACCCAGCCTGAAAGCCTTGGACAGACGGATATCCATGTTCGTGTACCAACGGCCGCGGAAGAAATTGTAACCGTCCCACATGCTCGTCAGGGCCGCATCCTCCTGCTTCGTATAGCCGGAGCCGTTGCCGCGTTTCAGGAGCGGCTCGCCGCTCTGGAACGAAAAGAGAGCGTAACCCCGCACGTTGCTCAGTATCTTGTTGTAGACAGTCCCGGCCTTGAAATCCTGCGGGACAAGGTAGTTGAACTGGGCCGTGAACTTGTGCGTGCGGTCACCGTCGATGGGGCGCAGCTCGTCCGGGGGCGTGAAAATCTCGTTCGTGGAGGCGTCTATCGACGGACTGCTGTTGTAGGCGCTTCCGGTGGTGCGGCTGAACTGCAGGGTGTACATCAGGTTATAGGAGTAGTTTTTGGAGAAGCGCTTGGCCAGCTTGAAATCCACGCCCTTGATATTCCCGTTGTCGCGGTTGGTGTAGCCCTCGATCCAATCGCGGCTGCGCAGTTGCTCGTGCCAGGCGTAGTAGTCACGGAAGAAGGTCTTCTGGGCCACGTTCCCGTCCACATCCCGGTAGAAAGCCACGACATCCAGCATCAGGTCGTTGTTCACCAGGTAGCTCAGGCCGCTCTCGAAAGCGTCCGTGCGGCTGTATTCCAGTCCGCCCGGATTGGCCCGGTCGAACATCAGGGCCAGGGTGGGAAGCTGCGAGAACACACCGTAGCTGAAACGAAGCTGCGATTTGTCGGTCACCGGGAACCCGACGTCGAAGCGGGGCGACCATTCGTGGAATGCATGCGGACTGAACCTGTCACCGTACTGGTTCGAAGCGGTCAACCCCCAGTTCGCGTTATGCTGGAAACCGTCATAGCGCAGGCCGTAGTTGAACACGAAATCACCCAGGTCGGTCCGGTTCTGCACGTAAGCCGCATAGATAGGCGGCTTGTAGTGGAACTCGTTGCGCGGGTCGCGCAGAGGGCTCGAGTAAATGATGCTGTACTGGTCGTTGTTGATCCCGGTGTACTGGTAACCGATCTTCGCGCGGTTGGTGCGGTTCATCTGGAAATCCAGGTCCACCTTGTAGTTATCCTGCTGCTCCTTCAGATAACGGTACGAAAGGTAGTACACGGACATGGTTTCCATGGCGAAGGCGGTTTCATAGTACTGCCCCTGCAGCCAGGCCTCGTTGCCGTTGGGCAGGTACGCCAGCTTCTTTTCCGGCAGCAGCGGGTTTTCCTTGTTCGGATAGGTCTCGACCTCGAACTGGATGTCGTGCGGGGACCAGCTCAGGAAAGTGTCGCGCTCGTAGTTGGTCCTCAGGCTCGAGGAGTTGATTTCCTGGGTGTTCAACCGCATGTAGCGGAACTGCAGGTTGGCGCTGCGCGAGGCATTCTGCCAGAAGAACCAATCTGCCCCCAGGAGCGTCGTATTCGTCCGGCTGCGGCGTCCGAAAGACTGCGGGACGACGAACCGGTCAAAGCCCTTCGCCCAGTACGGACTGTTTTCCCAGGACGCCGATATGTAGCGGTTATAGAAATCGGTGGTCCGGTCGATCACCCCGCTCTGGAAATAGTTGCCCTCACCCGACCAGCCCCAGGGGTAGGACATCTGGTTGCGCGTCCAGTTGTTCGAAACCAGCAGTTTGAGGTTCTTGACGGGTGAATAGGTGATCTTGCCCGAACTCAGCGTGCGGTCGCCCCAGTTGCCGGGCAGGCGGACCGGGTTGCCGGGCGAGAACAGCGAGGCCTGCACTCCGGTTTTGGAGGCGTAGAAAGCGTGGCCGGTCTTGAACATGTCGAGGTTGTACGGCGGGGTGGCGAGCTTGCTCAGGTATGAATCGTTGCGGATAGCCTCGTTCATGCGGTCGACGAAATCCTGGTTCACGCCGCGGAAGCCCTCGTCCGCATGGGTCGGGGTGCGGTCGGCCTGGCCCTGGATTTCGCCGGAACCCTGGAAATACATGTTCGGGACCAGCGGGACCGGGCCGCCGATACTGGCCTGGACCTGGTTGTAGCCCCAGTCCGAGGTGCGCGGCTGCTGCTCGTCAGTCGTGAAACGGAGGCTCCCGCGATAGTCCGGGCCGCCTTCCTTGGTCACGATGTTGATTATGCCGGACTGGACATTGCCGTACTCGGCCTGGAACCCGCCGGTGATGATATCCACCTGCTCCACCGCGTCAACCGAGAATTCCTGCGGCGTGGCGTCCTCGCTGGTGGAGCCGATCTCCTGCTCGAAAACCCAGCTCGCGCCGTTGGCAAAGGGATTTGCGGTGTAGTTGCGGACCATGATCCCGTCCACAACCATGCCTTCCTCGCCCAGACGGCCGCCGCGGATGCGCAGGCCGCGCCCCGCTGCGTCACGTCCGCCGATCTGCACTCCGGCCTGCAGGACCATCATGTCCTCGAGCCTCGTGGCCGGGGTCTCGGCTATGTCAGTGGCGGTCAGGCGCTGCTTTGTCACCGTGTTGTCGCGGGGCACCAGGATTTCGGATTCACCCTCGATCGTGATCCCCTGCATCTCGACCACCGTGGAACTCAGATTCGCGTTCACGGTGGCGGTCTGGCCGGCCAGCAGCAACTGGTCCTTGATGGTCAGCTTCTGATAGCCGGTGTAGGTGAAGGTGATGGCCTGGCGGCCGGGCGGGACGCTGAGAATGAAATAGTAACCGTCGGTATTGGTGACATTGCCCAGCCGGGTGCCCTCAACAGACACCTGCGCCCCCTGTATAGGGTTGCCCGTATCCTTGTCACGGACAATCCCCTCGATCTTCACCGTGCTCAACTGAGCCATCAGGCTTGAGCACGTACACAGCAAGGCCGCGATTACGCACAGGAAGTTCAACTTCGTTGGTTTCAACATAGATCGCCCTCCAAATAAGAATCCTCCTTCGCGTCGACCGTCCGGCGAAGGAGTTCCCTGATGGTGCACACGATATGGCTCGATCTAAGGCACACAGATTCACCACTCTGCGCTTATAGGCAGCTCCTTTCTCCGTTTGGTTAGCCGGCTGCCCGGGACTGTCGTCCCGGGCAGCCTCTCCCGCTATCGCCACCGGATCGGTCCCGGCGGCATTTCATCCGTTTCGAGCCCGCCAGACGGAGAACAAGTCCCCGACAAAAGAGGCGGGACATCAACTCACAGTGAATCCACTTGTCGTTTTTTCGTTTTATCGCAAATTTTGGCAGTCAACCTTATAAGCTTGTTGAAATCAACGGGTTTATAGATATAGGCATAAGCTCCTCTCTGCATCGAGGCCTTTTCGGTCTCCAGGCTCAGGTCCCCGGTGACCACAATCACCGGAATGCTTGCATCGTGAGTCTTAATCGCTTTGATCACATCCAGCGCGGTCATTTCCTGCATGTGGAAATCCGTGATGACCAGACCGATCTCGATTTGCTGGACAGTCTCCAGCGCCTGCCGGGGATTCTGGAAAAGGAGGGAGTGATAGCCAAGCAAACCGAGCGTATCCGCCACGATTTTCATGAATTCGAGATCGTCGTCTATCAGGACTATTTTCTTTGTGAAAGGCATTCCCCTGCGAGCCATTCTCTGTCACCTGGTGGTCAAGGGCGATTTAACCCGCTGTTCCCTACGGCCCGGGGGGCAAAACAGGAAACATCTGGCAGGAGCAATACAAGAAGGATACCAGCAGCAGGATATCGATTAATTCACTGATGTAATTGATGATAGACGACAAGAGAGCACGACGGGATGGTGGCTAACAATTAGCCGCGAGACATAATTTAGCCGGCTATTATTTAGCCCGTTGTGGCGGTGTTGAAGCCTTTCCCGCAGTCAGGGTTTTTCTTCGACCGCATACCGGGAAAGTCTTTTCAACTTGTTCCTCAGGGAATATCTGGTTATTCCGAGATAGGAGGCGACCTTGGTTTTGTTACCCTTGAACAGGGCCAGGATCTTTTTCAGGGCCTGGGCCTCGATTTCGTCCAGGCTGAGCCCCTCTTTCGGCAAGTGAACGGAAAAGGAATCGACGGCCTCGTGGCTGGCCGGAGCGCCGGACTGCCTTTGACTGCCGGCGATCCTGAAAGAGAAATGCTCCTGCCGCAGTTCGGGTGCGTCGTTCAGGAGGACCGCCATGTCGACAATGTTCTGGAGCTCGCGCACGTTTCCGGGCCAGGAGTAATTCTCCAGAATCCTCTCGGCGCCCGGATCGATCGACCTGAAGCGGCGTCCCCGTCTCCCGGCGTATCTCGAAAGAAACATCCGGGCCAGCGGCAGGATTTCCTCTTTTCTCTCCCGTAGCGGTGGGATGAAAATCCGGCACATGTTCAGACGGTAGAACAGGTCTTCCCGGAAACGGCCTCTCTTCACCAGTTTCTCGAGGTCATGATTCGTGGCGCAGATCACCTGGGCTTCCAGGTTGATCTTGCGCAGCCCGCCCACCCGGAAGAAATTCCGTTCCTGCAGCACGCGCAGCAGTTTGGGCTGCATCTCCCTGGGCATGTCACCGATTTCATCCAGGAAAACAGTCCCATCCTGGGCCAGCTCGAACTTTCCGATCTGTCCGGTTTTCTTGGCGCCGGTGAAAGCCCCCCCGTCATAACCGAAAAGCTCGCTTTCAAAGAGGCTCGGCGATATGGCCGGGCAGTTGATGGCCACAAACGGAGTGGAGCGTCCCTTGTCTCCGTAGTGAATCATGCGGGCCACTATTTCTTTTCCCGTGCCGGTCTCTCCCTCGATCAGGACCGGGATCATCTTGTCCTTGCTCATTTTCCGGGCCAAAGTCATCACCTCTTCCATGGCCTTGGAAAAAATCCCGATCTCACCGATGCCGTCGATGTCGGCGCAGGTGTGACGGAGTTGCTCGAGCTTGGACTCCGTCTCCCGTGTCGCCTCTTTCACCTTTTCCTTGAAATGCTTTGTAAGCTCGTAGTTCTCCCTGATCAGCGCCTGATGCTCCACCACCCGGTCGACCACGGAGTTCAGCTCCTCGAGCTGGATCGGTTTGTTCAGGTAGTCGTAGGCCCCGGCCCGCAGGGCAGCTATGGCCGTGGTCATGTCTCCGTGGGCGGTGATCAGGATTATATCCGTCCCCTGGCCCTGAGGCATTTCTTTTATCCTGTTCAGGAGCTCGATCCCGTCCATCCCCGGCATGCGGATATCGGTAAGCACCAGAGGGAAATGTTCCCGGCTGAATATCTCGAGGGCCTTTTCCGCTGAATCGCACTGGACCACCCGGTGTCCCAGTTGATTCTCAAGATGGTCCGCCAGCACATCGCGTCCCAGAGGCTCATCATCGACAAAAAGGATATTCATGAACGCTCCGTGGGATTGTGACCGTTGTAAAGAGGGATTTCCACCACGAAAGAGGCCCCTCCGTCTTCCGTGTTGCCGGCTTTCACCCTTCCTCCGAAACCTTCGCAGAACCGTTTGACAATCGCCAGGCCCAGGCCCATCCCCTGCTCATCCCTTTTTGTAGTATAGAAAGGATCGAATAGCTTGCTGCCCGCGCCCTCGAGGATACCCGGCCCGTTGTCCCGCACTTCCATCCGGGCGAAATTGCCGTTGGAAGAGAGAGCAATCGTTATTCTTTTATCCCTTTTTTCCAGTGTATCCAAGGCGTGCATCGCGTTGACCACCAGGTTGAGGACTATCTGCTCCAGGTTTATCTTGTTCCCCCTGAGCTTCAGCGGGCTGTCGTCCCCCACCACATCGAGCCGGATCATGTGAGTCGCCAACTGTGTGCCGATCAACGAAACGGCCTCGCGCACCGCCTCCTGAAGGCTGAACTGTTCCTCTTTCGTCCTGTCCGGAGATATCCAGTACGATCGCATCTGCTTGATGATTTCGGTAATTCTGTTAACGCTGCCCGAGATGGATTGCAGCCACATCCGGTACTTCTGGGGGATCAGGCCCTGGTTCCGCTTGTTCCAGAACAACAGGCTGTCCGCGATCACCTTGATATCGTTCAGGGGCTGGTTGATCTCATGGGTGATCCCGGCCGAAATCACACCTATCGAGGCCATCCGGGAGGCTCTTTCCGCCACCTGCAAAGCCTCCTTCTGTTGCCGTTCCGCCTCCAGGCGGGCCTGGAACTGGGCATATCTGCCCCAGGTATTGGCAATGATATCGGCGATGGTTTTGAAAATATCGTTTCCGGAAAGCTCTGCAAGGGGTGATTCTTTCTGGCAGAAGCAGATGAATCCCATCAGCCTGTCCATCGTGCCCACGGGAAGGATCAGCAAACGGCCGATATTACCCCGCTGCAAAGCATGCCTCAGGTTCGCGTTCAAATCAGAAAAATCCGATATGAGTATCTCTCCCTCCTCAGCCAGTCTTTTGCCGAAAGGGTCAAGTTCCCTGCGGCTCAGGGCAAAAGAGCTTGTTTCTCCGGGATGCAAAGGCTCTCTGAACCACTGCCCGATTACCGAGGCTGTTGCCGGTTCCGGCTCCAGCCTGTACAGCAACACCCCGCCGATATTCAATTCCTCCCCTACCGTTTCCATCAAGTCGTCGAGGATTCCGAAAAAGTCGTCCGTGGAATTGAGGCGGGAGGAGACCCTGGCCAGCAGTTTTTCATATTGCAGCGCGTTGAGCAGTTTCTCCTGTTCCGTGGTCAACTGCACGTTGGCCTGGTGCAGTTCGTCGGTCCGCTCGAGGACCAGTCTTTCCAGAGTAAAATGACGGTGAATGGCGTAACCGAGGAGAACGATAATCATAATGCTCCCCACAGTGGCCAGAAGCACGAACCCGGTTTCCCGGTACCAGGGCGGCAGCACTTTGAAATGGAACTGCGCCGGGTAAAGGTCGCAGTTGTAATTGACATCCATGGACCGGACTTCGAATGTGTGAGGCCCGGAGGACAAGTTGCTCAACCAGGCAATAGTGCTGGTCTTGAAGGGGGACCACTCCTGGTCATCCAACCGGTAGGAATAGAACAGTCTTTCCGGCCGGGTGAAATTCCATTTATCCACCGCTGAAAAAACCAGCCTGGTTTCCCCGGAGGGAGATATTTCCTCCAGGTTGTCCCGCTTGCTGATCAAAGTCCTGGGCGGATCCGAATCCGCTTCAGGATGAAAGCATCTCACGCCTTGAGTCGTTCCGGCCCAGACCGTACCATGGCTGTCCTCGAAGACGAAGTTCGCTGCCGTGTTGGGCAGCCCGTCCTCCGAGGTGTAAGTGACCCATGTTCCCTTGAAATACCGGTGGATGCCGGTTGTCGAGGCTACCCATTTGCTGCCGTAGCTGCGGCCGTGGATCGAATAAACGTTGTCCAGGCCCCAATTCCGGACCAGGGACCATTTACTGCCATCGAATTCGAAAATCTCATTCCGTCCGCCCGCCCAGATTTTACCGTCCTCGAATTCGTGGAAGCAAAACACTCCTCCCCCTGAATAGCCCTGCTCGGGCCCGACCTTCTCGAGCCTGCCATTCCGGAAAATTTCCAGTCCGTGCTCCGATACGGATGATCCACTCCAGATAACACCGTTTGAAGCTTCAAGAAAACATATTATCTCATAGGGTTCCTTAAGGGTGATGACCGGTTTGTATACCTCACCGTCGAAAACCTCAAGCCTTTGAATCGGAGAATCTGTTTCACAGACAGTTGAAAGCCAGGCTTTATGATTGAAGCCCGGAAAAATCATGTCAGGAATTCTTTCCCCGTCTTTAACCGGAGGATTCGGATCATGATAGGGAAGCCGGCTCAATCCGGAAGGCGAGATCAAATAGCACCCTCGTTTCCCCGGGAAAAAAACGGCCACCCTGTTGCCAGGTAGAGAGAACAGGGTGACCGGCATACGGTCGATGCTCGTGATTCCCCTGGGCAAATCGAACTTCCGCCATTGTCGGCCATCATACACCAACACGTTCCTGTCCGCAGCCAGATAGATATTACCGGAGGAATCCTCGTAGATAGCGTGGCATCTTGTCAGCTCCTCATCCAGCCCGGGCGGCATCTGCCAGAGCGGCGGCGTGTATCTTGCCAGGCCGCGGCTGGTAGCCAGCCAGAACACTCCGTTTTCATCCAGAGCGACTTCTTTGCTTATGTTACCCGATAATACTCCAGCCGCCTCTTTCGATTCGCCTTTCCCCGCTGAAATCCTGTAAAGATCGCCATTGTCATTGATTATCCAGTAACTGTCCTTAATCCCTGGCCAGCCGATGTCTATGGAACCGGAATACCCGGTTTTTCTCATCCATCGCTTGTTTTCGAAAACCAGTAAATCCTTTTTGTTTTTTTTGATATTGTCGGCGACAATATACAGTTCCCCCTTGCCGCCCTCGACCGGAGACCGGAACGAAGCATATTCAGCCCAGGGGGTGTGGAATTCCTGCCAAGCCTGTTCCGGGGAAGCGGAGTGCGGGTCGTACAGGCCTATCCCCCGGTTGCCGGTAATCCAAAAACGGCCTTCCCGGGATCCGGTCAGGTCCAGAAAAGGACCAATCCCGGTCTGGTCGGATTGAAACAGTTCCATACATCGCTGCTCAGCGGCGTCAAATAGAACCAGACCCTTCCCCGTCAGATAATAAAGCCGGTCTTTGTCCCCCGGTAGGAATGGAACGTCTTTCGGAAAAATATGATATATTTCCGGGTACTTATTCTCGACTTGTCCGGGTTCGGCAAAGAAAGACACCCATCCGCTTCCCAGAAATAGCTTTATTTCTCCCGGAGTGTAAGACCACAGTTGTCCCTGACTGTTTTCCTTTATTGTCGTGAACTGACCGGGAGAGGGGAAAGGAAAAACAAGTTTACCGTTCTCGTCCGGCCAACCGTCCATCCAGCTCGCGGTTCTTGTCGAGCCGTGCGTAATCCAGATTCTCTCTCCGGGTCCGATTGTCACATGAGAGATATAAGATTCCTCGGCGCCCTGCGGCGCCTGAAAGAAACGCCAATCCGCAGGCTCGCTGCAGAGCGGACGGTCCGAAGGCGATAACAGGGTGAACAGAAGCAAGGTTGAAACCCACCGAAAAGCGGGTATAAAAGGCACCTGGAGGAAGCGCAAAAAGGTTCTCTCGAGTTCAGGATGAAATTTCACGGAAGGCACGGCGACAACCTCACATAAAGCAATAATCAGACCATTTTTCGATAACGCTGATCTGTTCCATGGAAACAAAAAAAACACCGGTTGCCGGCGGAACTGAAAAAAGACACGGGCGGAGATTGTGATACAACCGGATGAGGCTGTTCTTTGCTTATGGGCAGTCTTATTAAAATCGCAGTCCTGGATAAAGTCAAGTTTGGTCTTGAGGCCGGGCGTTGAGGCGTACGATCTTGACCGGTCCCAGCCCCATCTTTTACTGCCGGTGACGATCGTTTCCAGGTTTCCGCATAAGAGAGATCGGGCGGGAACGCCTGCCTGTCGGGACGGCGAACCCGCCCTGTGGGCAAGACTTCCGGACAGGTTGGACGGATCGGAAGAACCTCTTTGGATCAGTCCACATACAGACCGTGTTTACCTTGGGAATACTCCGGGCTTGTGGGGTATGGTGTGGGGATGATTGATTGCACTAAAAGAAAAAGGACCCGGGAAAATCTCCCAAGTCCTTGACTCGCTCTCGCTCAGGTCGCGGAACGTCTCCGCCCCTCCTATCACCTGCCCGTTTGAGTCCCGCAGCACCGCGGTGGAGATGCTGATCGGGATACGCCCGCCCTCCGCGTCGATTATGTAGCAGGCCCTGCCGATAACCGGACGGCCCGAACCGAGGGTGCACCGCAGGGCGCACTCGCTCTCGCACATGCTGGAGCGCAGCACCTCCGGGCACAGGCGGCCGAGGGCGTCCTACCGGCTGATCCTGGTGTTCTCCCCGGCCGCGCGGTTAGACGAGGTTATGCGCCAGTCTGCCTCTACGGTGAAAACACCGTCGGAGATACTCTCCAGGATCGCATCGGTCGGTGCGGGCGGAGGTTCCCCGCGACCGTCAGGCCGGTGGACTGGTTCGCAGCTTTCTGTTTCCTCGGCATCTCACCTGCGCCTGTTCATAGCATTCGACAGCGATAAACGGAGTAATTCAAGCCGGCAGCATTTGCTCCCGGAAGCAAGGACTACATCCGAACGGCTGATATTGCCCGGCAGTTTTTAGGATAGGGATGCATCCCACAGACGACAAGCCGTTACAGGCATTCCAAAGGTGCGGGGCTTCTGACGGCATCCCTTCGGCCCACGCTTCAGGCGCCGCCTCGGCCCCGGCTCGATTATAATCCCAAGGGCATGACTTGAATAAGGAGTCCGAGGCCCGGAACGGTATTTTCGCGCCGCGTTAAGCAATGATAATGGCACGCCCGTCTACAGCGGCATCAGATAAACACAGCTTTCCCTATCGATTCAATACTATTCAACAAGTTGATTACTTTTAACACATTCACATCGTTCCATATTGTCAAGATAGAAATCATTCAGCGCTAACACGCATCTTCAAATATGAAGATTTTTGTTTGATTATTCTCTCTGTTAGCATATATTGAATTTAGATTCAATATTAATATTAAGACGATTTGTCAATCATTCAATCACAGGAGGTTACAATGCCCAGAGGAAAAGGTATAGACAAGGCAAAACTGTATAAGCTTGTGAAAGCCGGCAAAAGCGCCCAGGCGATAATGAGCGAGTTGGGAATAAAAAATAAAGCCGCGTTTAAAGTTGCCCTCGCCGATGTGATGATCGAGAAGGGCGAGGTCCTTCAGGTGGCCGGCATGTCCGCCCGCTCGACCGGCAACCGCAAGCTGACCAAGATGGGGCTCATCATCCCCCGCGCCCAGCTCGAACCTCAGTTCAAGCAGGGCGATCAGTTCGAGATGTCGATTGAAGGCGGCACGATCACGCTGACCAAGGTGTGAGTGTTTGCCGGAAGAGGTTGAAAGCCGGGCCGGGAATTCGGCCCGGCTTTTTTGTTTCCCGTGGAACCGGACTTGATCCGGCTGACAGGGTGGGCGGGCGCCGGGTTGGAGTGCCATCCATCGTCCGCGCCGCCGACCGGTTGCCTGCCGGGCGTGCGAAGCGGCGGCTTGCCCGGGGGGCTTCGCCACTGTAGCCGCTTGACCTCAAAGCCCAGTGAATGCAGCCTCGGCCAGGCCTGTGACTTATGTCTTCAATCTGCACCGCGGCCAGGGATTGCCCCGCGGCTGACACACACTCTCGCTGGCGCACGGAATAAACATCAGGAATGTCTGCAACCGGGCTTAACTGTTTGATAATAACTTAGTAAAAATCGCAGCAAGGTGGAAATCATCATCCGATGCACTATCATCAACGAATTGGTGTTCGTTGATGATCAGAATGCGGAAAACAACAGATCCGAGGATTCTTGTCCGTCACAGATGTTCGACATGGAGATGCTGCCCAAAGGTTCCAGACGGACAACGATCGAGGTTCCGGAGGGGATGCTGGAGTTCAGCTGCGGCCACCCGGAGCACACTTCAAAGGTAAAGGACAAGTATGTCTGTCTGGTCGGGGAGTCATTCCTGGGGAACGAGGACAACAGCCGGACAAGCCTGGGGTCGCCTGGTGCAGGGAGCGCTGGAGACCCATGCGAGGCTGTCGGTGTTCGACACAAGCCTTCTATAGCACCTGTACCGTGACCTGGCCGGCTTTCCGCTGGAGTGTGTGATCCCGCCGATGAATCCACACAACCACCTCCCTGAGGGTGACCCGCGGATAATCCGGACTATCCTCTGGGCCAATGTGGAAATACCCCAGCCTGGAGTATTCTTAAGTCGGGTGGATCGGCACACCGGGGGCGATGCGGCTGGTGCTGCAGGTGGAGGAGTTGACCGGCTCAACGTGATGCGGATGAACTACACTCCGCCGGAGGGGTTCAGCGAGGCCTCCTCCCTGGGTCTATTTAAGTTACAGCTCTGAAGAATATGGATCAGCTTGTATCGAATCAGGTTTGCCGGATCGGCGGTGAAATCGGTCCGGAAAGCCTTTGTTTTTCACCGTTCTCTCCGCAGCAGGACGAATTATCAAGTTCAAGAACAGCCAAGAAAAACGGTTGCATTTTCTTGGCGCGGCCTCTTAATATGAAATGCCCAGTTCCACTATCAGGCTCTTATGGCGTACAACAGCGCTATCGGAGAAAAAATGCGGATCCTGTTGGTTGAAGATGATTTGAGGACGGCTTCGTTTATAAAGAATGGTCTGCAGCAGGAAGGCTATGTGGTAGAACACGCCGCGGACGGTGAAGAGGGCTTGAACCGGGCTCTGGTGGAATCCTACGACACGGCTGTGATCGATATCATGCTGCCCAGGTTGGATGGCCTTACGCTGATCAAAGAGCTCCGCCGACGGAAAGTGTTGACTCCGGTCATCGTACTCAGCGCCAGGAATTCGGTGGACGACCGGATTCAAGGCCTGGAGTTCGGGGGGGACGATTATCTCGTCAAACCGTTTGCCTTCGCCGAACTGTTGGCCCGTATACAGGCGCTCATACGGAGAACGCATTCTGTTTCCGAGCCGACAAGCCTGACCGTGGGGGATTTGTCCATCGACCTGATCAGGAGGAAAGTGTTCCGTGCCGGGAAAGAGATATTACTTCAGCCCCGTGAATATGTTCTTCTTGAATATCTCATGCGGAACCCCGGCCGCGTCATTTCGAAAACCATGATAATGGAGCATGTCTGGGACTATAATTTCGACCCGCAGACCAATGTGGTGGAAGCCCGGATCTGCAAGTTGAGGGATAAAATCGACCGTGATTCAGAGACGAAGATGATTCATACGGTCCGGGGAATGGGATATGTTCTGGAAGAAAAATAGTGGCTTTCTCAGAAAAGTGACTTTCCGCCTCACCGTGTGGTATCTGGCCCTTTTTGCCACTTTTTCCATCACGGTTTTTTCACTCATCTTTGCGATGCTGACCTCGGACCTGCGGCAGCGCGCGGATGAAGAGCTGCTCGACAACATGCGGGAATACGAGGCCTGCTACAAGGAAAACGGACTAATAAAAACAAACAGGATGTTCGTCGACGAGGCGGCCGGCGACGGGATATCACGCGTTTTCAACCTTCTGCTGTCTCCCTCCTCCCAAATCCTCGCCTCCTCCGATCTCAGCGCTTGGCAGGGGATTGGTCTGACTGCGGATAAATATGCCGATCTGTCGGACAAGGCCAGCTTCAAAACCCTGTCCGTACCGGGGCAGGAGTATAAGGTGAGATTAATTTACAAAAAGATCGGAGACGGCAATATCATGGTCCTCGGCGCCTCCTTGGAAGATGATGAAGAGATATATGAGGGATACAGGAATATTTTTATCGTCGGCCTATTGTTGATGATGACATGCGGAGGATTTCTGGGGCTGGTGATGGCCCGCCGGGCCATGGCGGGTGTGGAGAGGGTCACGCAGACAGCCATCCAGATCAGCCGGGGGACTCTCGGTCAGAGGGTGCCGGCCGGGAACGAGGGTGAGGAAATTGAAAATCTCGTTTCGGCCTTCAACGATATGCTTCAGCGCATCTGCGTTCTCGTAAGGGAGCTGAAAGATGTCTCGAACAACATCGCCCACGACCTGCGCAGCCCGATAACAAGGATCCGGGGGATCGCGGAGACCACACTCACCAACGGGAAAAGCCTCGAGGAATACCAGGAAATGGCCGGCGTAGTCGTGGAGGAAAGCGACCGTCTGGTGGAGATAATCAACACCATGCTCGAAATTGCGGCTACGGATTCCGGGATGGAAACCACCGCCAGGACCACGGTGAACATCAACGAGGTTGTCCGGGATGCCTACGATATTTTTCTCCCGGTCGCAGAGGGCAAGGATATCCGGTTCCGGTTGTCGCTCCCGCAGGAACCCTTTTTCACTTCCGGTAACATTTCCCGCCTTCAGCGGGCTATAGCCAACCTCGTGGATAATGCCATCAAGTTCACGCCCGAAGGCGGGGAGGTACAACTGACCGCAGGCGCTACGGTCGACCGGGTGCTGATCTCCGTGATCGATTCGGGTATGGGGATGGATCAGAAAGAGTTGGACAGAATTTTCGAACGCTTCTACCGGGTGGACAAGAGCCGGTCGACTCCCGGCAACGGCCTGGGGCTCAGCCTGGTCAGAGCGATCGTACACGCCCACGGCGGCGAAATACAGGTAAAAAGCCAGCCCGGCAAGGGAAGCGGTTTCACTGTCGCGCTGCCCCGTCTTTCCGCCTCTCATTAATCCACAACTCGAGTATTACCAAAATTTAATCTTCCGGTTAGGTTTATCGAGCTATGCATAAAGCGTTTCAAACTCATTCGCAGCACTCCGGGTGGACCCGGAGGCCCGGTTTCAAGGCGGGTTTTCTGTCTGTCGGGAGGGGAGGTCGATAAAGGAAAGGAGAAATACAGCCTGCAGAAGATGTATCAACACGATCTCAAGCCTGAGTTTTAATGCTTGTCAGGCCGGAACCGCTGAAAAAAAGACGTCCTGCCGCACCAGAGCATCAGCAGGGGCACCACGAACAGGTTGACGAAGATGGCGAAAGTCAGGCCGCCCATGATCGAGATGGCCAGGTTCTGGATTATCTGGGTGCCGGTGCCCAGGGCGAACGCCACAGGTAGAAGAGCGAAAGCGTTGGCCAGCATGGTCATCACAATCGGCCGGAACCGGGTCCGAACCGCGCCCAGCATGGCCGTCTGCTCGCTGTCGCCGCTTCGTCTGCGGATCAGGTAGTAGTCGAATATCAGGATGTTGTTGTTGATCACGATGCTCAGCACGATCAGCATGCCCATGAACGCCGTGATGTCCAGCGGCTTGCCGGTCACCAGCAACCCGGCGAATATCCCGAGCATGGTCAGAACCAGCCCCAGCATTATGATTGTCGAGATGCGCAGGCTGCCGAACTGGAACAGCAGGGCGGTGAACATTATCAAGATGGAAAGCGCGATCACCAGCGCCATCTCGCCGAAAGTCCTCTGCTGCTCGCGGTAAAACCCGGAAATGTCCGGGGTGATGTCCGGCGGCAGGTCGAGGCCGGCCAGGGCGGTGCGCACTTTCTCCACCGCCGCTGTCATGTCGTTGCCCTTGAACCGCACCGAGACCACCGACACGGGTGACAGGTCGTAGTGCGTTATCTCCGGGACTTTCTCGGCCAGGCTGATCTCGGCCACGCTGCCGAGCGGCACCTGACGGCCGGTGCGGGGCGAGTAGACTGTCAGGGAGCGGCGCAGGTACTCGATCGGGTCGCGGTCCGGGCGGTCCAGCATCACCCTGAGGCCCAGGACTTTCTCGCCCTGGATCACGCTTCCCACCAGGGCGCCCCAGTACTGTGCGTTGATCTGCGCCGACAGGGTGCTGACATCAATCCCGTAAATCGCTTCCGCATCCGGCTTGAGTTTCACCCCGATAAAGGGCGAGGTGTAGGTGGTCTTGAGGTTCACCTCCTCCAGTCCGCTCACCGCGCGGAGGGTGTCGCGCACCTCGGCCCCCCGGGCGACCAGTGAGTCGGGGTCGGAACCGTACAGCACCACCGTGATCGGCGACTCCTCGCCCAGGATGTCGCCCAGGCGGTCCTCCAGCACCATCGGGATATCGAACTCCAGCAGGTGCGGGTAGCGGGTCCCGATCCGGTTCAGAAGGTCGTCGCGCACCTCGTAGATCGTGCGGGAGCGCTTCTTTTTCAGGCTGACCAGGAAATCCCCCACGTTGGGCTGCTCGGAGACATGGCCCAGCGAGTTGCCGATCCGGAGCGTCCAGCCCTCGACCTCCGGCGCCCGGTCGATTATCCGGCCGATGTCCCGGAATTCGCGGTCGCTCTCCTCAAGCGAGGTCCCGGCCGGCAGCGCGATATCGACCACAAAATTCCCCTCGTCCCACTTGGGCAGGAACGTGGCCGGCAGGCCCTTGTACAGCAGGACGCTGAGCAGGATTCCCACCGCGGTGATCGGAAGCGAGATCCAGGCCCGGCCCAGGAAACGCCGCAAAAGCCCCTCGTGACGGTCCGCCAGAGTGTCCAGCCAGCGCCCGCCCTCAGGCTTCGGATGCTCCGGCAGGGCGATATAGGCGATTATCGGGGTGACGAAAATGGCCAGTAACTGGGAGATTACGTAGGTCGAAATCAGTACGAAAGCGAGCTGCTTGAAAAACACCCCCACCACCCCGGAGAGCAGAAGAAGCGGCAGGAAAATCGAGATCGAGATCAGGGTGGCGACTGTCATTATCGGCAGTATCTCGCGCGAGCCCTCGATCACCGCCTCCTGCTTGGAGCCTGAGCGGCGGTAGTGGCGCTCGATGTTTTCGATCACAATGACCAGGTGGTCGATCAGCCCCCCGACCGCCGCGGCCATGCCCCCCAGCGAAAAGATGTTGAAATCGAAATGCACCACCTTGATCCCGATTATCGTGACCAGGAAAATTATCGGGACAATCAGCAGGAGGAAGAAGGAAAGGCGCTTTTTACGCAGGAACAGGAAGACGATGAACGAGGCGATCAGCGTGCCCAGGATGATGGCATCCACCACGCTGCGGATCGCCTCGCCGATGAACTGGGTCTCGTCGTAGTATTTCCGTATCTGCATGCCCCGGCCGGCCAGGCTGCGGTTGAATCCCGCCACCATGCGGTCAACCGCCTGGACCACCTGACGGCTGTTGCCGTCCGGCTGGCGGATCACGTTGAACACCACGGCGTTCTTGAACCCGCTGGCCGCGGTCATGCTGGTGGCCGGAGTGTGGTCCTCAATGGTCAGTGCCAGGTCTGAAAGCTCCACGTAGCGGCCATCCGCCAGCGGTATCTTGAGTACCGGAATGTCCTTTATACTCTCGGGTTTCTGGGTCAGCGAGAGCACGTACTGACGGTCGTAGTCGCGGATCAGGCCCAGGAAATCGATGGCATCCTGCTCTTTCAGGAACCGCACCACCGAGTCCATGTCCAGGCCGCAGGCTTTGACCTTTTCGTTGTCCAGTACGATTTTGTACTCGGTGTACTGCGGCGCCCGTATCTCCACGTTGTACATTCCCTTGACCGAAAGGAGCACGGGCCGGAGCTGGTAATAGAGGGTTTCGGTCAGACGGTTGCGGGGCGCCGTCTCGGAGCCGATCGCGTACATAGCAATCGGGAAACGGGCGGGCGAGGCCTGCAGGATTGTCACCTTGGCCTCGGGCGGTATCTCGTTCTTGATCTCCGCCATCCGGGCTTGCACGAACTGCAGGGCCTGGTAGGGGTCGGTGCTCCAGGTGAAATAGATATTGATCTCGGTCGCGCCGACCGAGGTAGTGGAGATCACCCGCTCCACGCCCTGGATGGTCTTGATGCTCTCCTCGGCCGGCTTGGTGATCTGGAACAGCACCTGCCGGATCGGGGCGTAGCCGTTTTCGATCGTGACCTGCACCCGCGGGAAGTAGACGTTGGGGAACACGCCCTGGGTGATGTTTCCGGCCAGTTTGTACCCGACGAGGCTGAGGATGAAAATCACGATGAAGATTGCTATCTTGTTCTTCAGCAGATAGAGGAAAAACGAGCGCCTCATTTCACCCTTACATTCATTGCGTCTGAGAGAAGATAGGCGTTGCCGGTGACCAGCTCTTCATCCGGCCCCAGCCCGCCGGCGATCACCACCCGGTCGAGGTAGTCTTTTTCCACGGTGATGTATTTCCTGTAGGCTACATTGTTCCGGACCACAAACACGGCTGGCTTGTCCTCGTCCAGCACCACCGCGCTCTTCGGGATCAGCAGCCCCTTTGCAGTCCGCAGGTGAAAAGTCACTGTCACCTCCAGGTTCAGCGGCGTCGGTTCCTCCGGCCGGATTATCACCCGGAGCTGGTTGGCATCGGCCGAGGGATAGCTGTGGCTGACCCTTCCCGCCACGCTCCGGCCGTTGCAGGAGATCGTGACCAGTTGGCCCGGCTGAGGCTGCTCCAGTGCGCCGTACGGCACATAGGCCTCCACCTGTTCATCCTGCGGCGACACGATACGCGCCACCGTCTGCCCGTAGGTGACGAAGCTCTGTTCGGCAAGAACCTCGGCCACGTACCCGGAACTGCCCGCTGTCACCACGTAATTTCTCTCCCGTCCCTCCAGGCGGCCGCTCGTTATCTGCTGGTCCCGAGCCTGGGCTTTCTGGTTGTTCAGCTCCTGTTTGATCGCCACGTTGTCGTTCTCGGAGATTATCCCGAGCCGGAGCATCTCGGCTGCGTCCTCCACTTTCCTGTCCAGGGCCTCTACTGTTGCGTGGCTCAGCTCCAGCTTTTCTTTCTGGAGTTCAAGCTCGCGATCCAGCTCGGTGTTCTCCAGACGGGCGACCGGCTGGCCTTTCTCCACTGGCTGTCCCACCGATACGTACATCCGGCCGATCTTGCCCTCCGACAGCGCGGTGACCGCGAAGCTCGTCCGGGCGACCACCCGGCCCTGGGCGCTGAATACCAGAGTGTCGATCACACCGGCAGGCCGGGCCACAGTGACCTCCACCAGCGGCTCTGGCTCCGGCTCCGCCTCTGACTGTCCCCCGCGGCGCAACATCACTACCGCCAGCACGGCGATCGCTGTCAGCGCCAGGGCGGAGACTGTCCATATCATTCGCCTGTTGTTCACTCGAAAATATCTCCGGCTGACAGGTGATTCAGTAACTGCCCGAGTTTCTCGTACTCGAAGCGTGTGCTCTCGTAATTCTCCCGCAGCGCGACATCATCCCTGAACGCGTTGAACACGGTGTTAAAATCCACAAACCGCCGCCGGTATCCCTCCAGCAGCTTTCCCAGGGTGTTATCGGAAAGCTGTGTGGCGGTTTCCAGGTTTGTCAGCATCTCCCGTCGGGTCTCGATCTCCTGGAGCCGGCTGCTGTAGAAATCGGCAAGCTCGGCCCGGGCGGCCCGCTCCTGCTCGGCTGCGGCCTCGGCACGGGCCCTGGCCGCCGATATCCGGTAGCGCCTGCCCCCGTCGAACAGCTTGAACAACAGACTGGCCGACACCATATACTGGTCCCCGGTGCTGCCCGGCTCGCGGTTTCGGACCAGGGAATTGCCCACCTGCAGGTCGGGCAGATGGTCCCGGCTCTCCCGGCTGACCTCCAGCAGCGCCTGTTTCCTCTCCAGCTCCAGGACCGCAAGCTCCGGTGAACGTGCCAGCAGGTCCGTCTCACTCACAGCGGGCGGCCCGGCCGTGTCGAGGCTGTCCACAGCGACACTGTCCAGGCCGGTCAGGGTGCGCAGAGCCCGGATTGCGTTATTCAGACCGAGACTGTCCGAACGGACCGAGTTCTGGCAGTTCAGCTTCTCCACTGTCCAGCGGCTGATCTCGGTGGCCGGGAACACGCCCTTATCCACCCCCTGGCTGGCCAGAAGGATATTCCTCTCGATCAAGGCCAGGCTTGCTGTGTGCACCTGCAGCAGGCGACTGTGATACAGCACGCCGTAGTATGCCTCCGCCAGCTGGCTGAAAATGTCTTTCTTTTGGATCCGGGTCAGAGAGCGGTTTTTCTGGATTTCGTAGCCCAGGCCAGTCCGCTCCAGACCTTTCTTGTTGAACAGATCGATTGTGTTGAACAGCCCGATGTCTCCGCTCGTGTAGCGGCCCAGGTCTCTGGTGGAAAAGTGGAAATAATCCACCGCGCCGTCCAGGTTGAGGTATTTCTGCCAGGCCAGGCCGGTCTTTTCGCTCCGCAGTGCCTTTTCCTGGAATTCCATGGCCCTGATGGACGGGTAATGCGCCAGAGCGTCCCGGTACAAATCCATCAGTGTTTCGGCGCGGGCCATCCCCGGGCCTGAGGCAATCAAAAACATTAGGCAGATGATAAAGCATGCAGGCATGGGTCTCATCGGACTCACCGGATCACTGAACGTCGCGTGTTAAAATGCCTTTCCGTTCTCCACAGTACCGAACGGGTATCGTAATAAATATAAAGGTATTCAAATTATCGGGAAATTGCCGTAAGATTACCATTTGGTAATGTTTGAATGAAACTGAGGAGGAGACGGGGTGAGACTGACTTGATTCAGATCACCGGTGCAGGCTTCAGGGATAAATGGCGCGTAGAGTCAAAGACAGTCAAATGAGGAAGCGGGGAGGCAGATAGCGTGTCAATGCCTCACCCACAACAGCGGTCATGCCACTGGGAGCGCTCTGCATGATTGTTCTTAATCCAACCTCCAGTCGAACAGCCACGCCCCTGCGCGAGGGGCGACCCGCGCCGTCCGGCAGGTCATTGTCAAAGAAATCGTTTCAATCCACGCCCCTGCGCGAGGGGCGACAAAGCCGAGGCTGGGACGACTGGCCTGCGTTCGAGTTTCAATCCACGCCCCTGCGCGAGGGGCGACTTGAGTTGCAGCTCAAGGCCCCCGCTGGCCATGCTTGTTTCAATCCACGCCCCTGCGCGAGGGGCGACCATCCCGCCAAA
>JAJFUG010000176.1 GCA_021372515.1 bacterium | reverse complement strand
CCGGCCAGGCGCAGCGCGCCGCGGAAATGCAGGTTGTCCTGGGCCGCGGCAGCCAGGCGCAACAGGGCCAGCAGCCCCTGCACCTCGCGGTCGGCCAGGAACGAGCGCGAAGCGCGCACCCGGCAGGGAAGGCCCTCCACCACGAACGCCCGCTCCAGCTCCTCCAGCAGTGCCCCGGTGCGGGCCACCACCAGCATGTCGCCGAAACTGTAGTCGCAGTCGTCCTCCTCCGCTCCGGAGCGACGCCCGGCGCGGCCCTGGCCGTGGGCCTCCAGCATCGAGGCCCCCCCGGCCAGGCGGGTGACCTCGCGCACCACGGCGATGGCCTCGGCGGTCTCGGAGGGGCAGCGCATCTGCTGGAGCGGTGTCTCCGGCCCGCACACGGCCTGCGGGGCGCGCCAGGGCGAGCCTCCCGCCGCGATCAGGGCCGCGGAGGCCCGGGTCACGACCGGACTGCAACGGTAGCCGGTCGTGAGGTTCATCACCTTCGCGGCGGGGTAGTCGGCACTAAGGCGCTCGAAAATGTCCGGGGCCGCGCCGCGGAAAGCGTAGATCGACTGGTTGGGGTCGCCGATCACGAACAGCCCCGCGCCGCCCGGGCCGGCCAGCCAGCGCACCAGCTCGTACTGCGCCGGGTTGACATCCTGGAACTCATCCACCAGAAGGTTGCCCGCCCCGGCGCGGGCCGCGGCCAAGGTATCCGGGTCATGGGACAGCAGGCGCACGGTCTCGGTGATCAGGCTGTCGAAATCCAGCACACCCAGGCGCTCGCACAGGGCCCGGTAGGCGGTCCAGGCCGCGCGCACGGCCTCGGGGCCGCGGTAGCTGTCGGGACTCTCCAGGCGCGCGGCGGCCAGGGAGATCGCCTCGGACACCTGCCGCTGGCGCGCTCCGCCGCCGGGCTCCAGGCACTCGCGCAGCAACTGCAGGCGCTCGTTCTCATCCAGCAGCACCGGGGTGTGCCCCATAGCGTGTCCCAGGCAATCCAGGCACCAGGCGTGGAAAGTGCCGACAAACGGCCGCCCGGCGCGTCCCTCCAGCAGAGCGCCGGCCTGGTTTTCGATACGGCTTTTCATCTCTTCTGCGGCGCGGTTGGTGAACGTGATCGCGGTGATCGATCCGGGCGCGGCAGCGCGCTCGCGCAACAGGTGCAGCACGCGGGCAGCCAGGCAGCGGGTCTTGCCCGTGCCGGGACCGGCGGCCACGGCCACGGGGCCGTCACCGTCGTACACCACCGCCTCACGCTGGGCCGGGTCGAGCGCGGCCAACGGGTCCTGCGGCGCGGCTGTGGCAGTCTCCGCGACAGGCTGCACCGTCCGGGGCGTTTTGATCGCAGTCCGGGACGGAGCGGGCGCAGGGGAGGGCTCCCCGGCCTGGGGCGCGCTCTCCGCGGCGAAGAAAAACATCTGGCCCGCACCGCTGTCACGCTCGCCGGGCGCGAAAATGCGCACCGTGCCGAACTCGCCGTCATAGCCCGGATCCACGCTCAGCTCGCCGGCGCGGGTGCGGCGGACCGCCTCGGCGGCCAGGGGCCCGGCCAGGCGGGCGATGTCCTCCAGCGGTGTGTGGCGCAGCACCTCCAGCTCGGTGCCGAGGCTGGAGGTGACCCGTTCGAGCAGCGCCTGGGTCTTTTTGGTGGCCGGGCCGGAGTCCAGCACCTCGGCCAGTATCTCACGCAACGGCACCAGGTGCTCGAACTCACGGGCCGCGGCCGGGTGCGCGCCATCCGGGCGGTCGGCCAGCTCGACCACGCGGCCGTAGACCCCGCCGGTCAGCTTGCCGCCGCAGACCGGGCAGCGTCCGCCCAGGGCCGCCACCTCATCCGGGTGCAGGCGCACCCCGCAGGAGCGGTGCCCGTCGTAGTGGTACTTGCCCTCCTCCGGATGGAACTCCAGTGTGCCGACAAAACGCTGCGGATCGCGCGAGCGCAGAGCGCCGGTCAGCCCCTGCCAGCTCAGCTCGCCGTCGATCAGGTTCGCCTCGCGGGCCAGCTTGTCCGGCGAGTGGGCATCACTGTTCGAGACCAGGGCGAAGCGGTCCAGGGCCGATAGTCTCCAGTTCATGGGCGGGTCGGAGGACAGGCCGGTCTCCACGGCGTAGATCGCGCCGGTCAGGTCGCCATAGCAGTCCTCCATCCGGTCGAACCCGCTCTTGGAGCCGAAGACCGAAAAGTGCGGGGTCCAGATATGGGCCGGGATGAAACAGCAGTCCGGCTCGGTGGCAAGGCTCATCTCCAGCAGGTCGCGGCAGTCGAGGCCCAGGATCGGCCGTCCGTCCGAGCGGATGTTGCCAATCCGCTCCAGGCGGTCGCTGAGCCGCGTGGCCGCCTCCAGCGAGGGCATCAGGATCACGTTGTGCACCTTGCGTGCGCGGCCGCCCTTTTTGTAGATCGAGCTGATCTCGGACGATAGGATGAAGCGCACCGTGGCGCCCGCGGCCGGGCCGCTCAAGCGGCGGCGCACCTGGTGCTCCAGCTCCGGTTTCAACCGCAGCAGCCCGCTGCCGTCATCCGGCTCCAGGCTTTGGGCCAGTTCCTCGCGCCAGCCGGGGTGGGTGAAATCGCCCGTGCCCACAAGCTGGATGCCTTTGCGGGCCGCGGCCTCGAACAGGTGCACGGGGTCGCTCTCGCCGCTGGTGGCGATTGAGAAATGGGAATGTATGTGCAGATCGGCGACATAGAGCATGGTCTGTCCGGTGGATACTCCGAAAGTGGTGGATCGTGGCCGGTTGTTCCCGGCTGCAGCTCGAAAGCGTGCCGTGAAATATACAGCGCAACAGGGCAGAAGGTTTCAGTCCCGCGTCTGCGGGCAGGAGCGCCTGTCCTCGGGCGTCTTGCGGATACAGCGGCAGAAACCGTGATAGATGGCGCACACTCCGCCGCCGGTGGCGAACATGCCCCAGAACAGCGGGCGGCCGAAAATGTGCTCTGGTATCGGTTTGCAGTAGGGCAGGAGGTACAGGCCCCAGGTTATCAGGATAAAGCCGATGACGACTGTCACATGGCCGAACACCAGGGTGGCGACCCGGCCTCCCTGCCAGCCCAGATACATCAGCGACAGCCCGATGCAGAACGGGGTGAGCTCGAACCAGGCCCGGCTCGATACGAACAGCACCAGGCCGAAAGCCGTGAGCGCGAGGCCCAGGATGAAAGTTATCGGACTCTGAAGTTTCATCGATCCCTCCTCAGGGAGCCAGGGTGTTGAATGAACGGATCGTGTCGAACCCGGTCACGCGGGATCGGGCGACAGTTGGAAGCACCCCGTCCCCATCAGAGCACTTTTCCCTGGAATAAGTTCAATTTTAAGATAATTCCACCCCCGGCCCTGTCAAATCAAAAATGTCACGGCCGT
Organism: bacterium; assembly: GCA_021372515.1. Taxonomy (NCBI): domain Bacteria; species bacterium. Next base: position 18,088 of record JAJFUG010000176.1, on the reverse strand, counting down.
ATCTCCAAGGATTTATTTGACAAGCGGCGGTTGAAAGCGGTAACTTCCTGCCCGGAAACGAAACTCCCCCGGACAATCAACTGCCCCGCAGGAAAGGAGAGCACCCCGGCATGGACACGCAGAAAAAAGGACTCGGTAAAAAAATCGCCCTTTTGATGGGTACGATAGGTCCGGGATTGTTCCTGATCGGATACAATATCGGCACCGGCAGCATCACCACCATGGCCTCGGCGGGCAGCCGCTACGGTATGTCGCTGTTCTGGACACTGTTGCTGTCCTGCCTGTTCACCTACGTAATGATGATCGCCTACGGCCATTACACTGCGGTGACCGGCGAGACCGCAATGAACGCTTACAAGAAACACCTCCGTTTCGGCAAGACGTTGGCGATCTATACCATGATCAGCCTGATTATCGGTGAGCTGACCGCTCTGGCCGGGATCATGGGTATCCTCACCGACCTGATCGGTGAATGGTGTCTCTTCACCCTCGGGATACAGGTAAGCACCCTGTGGACCGCAATAGTGATCATCATAGGCTGCTTCCTTCTGCTCTGGGATGGCAAGTATTCACATTTCGAGATATTCCTGACTGTCCTGGTGATAATGATGGGACTGGGCTTTCTGGGCAGCATGATTCTGGTGGTGCCCAAACCCGCGGAACTGCTGGCCGGCCTGAAACCTCAGATTCCGAACGATCCCAACGCTTTCCTGATCGTGGCCGGCATGGCGGGAACCACCTGCTCGGCCATGGTGTTCATCATGCGCTCCATCGTGGTGTCCGAGAAAGGCTGGAAACGCGATGAAATCAAAAAAGAGAAGGTGGACGCATTCTTTTCGAGTTTCATGATGATGCTGCTGTCCGCCTCGGTGATGGCCTGTGCGGCCGGGACATTGTTCAAGATGGGCAAGCCGGTGGAGCAGACCATCGACATGGTGCAGACCCTTGAACCGCTGGCCGGACGGTTTGCGATCAGCATTTTCGTCCTGGGCGTGATCGGCGCCGCGGTCAGCACCCTGTTCCCGATCGTGCTCGTGGCGCCCTGGCTGATCGACGACTATCGCGGCAAGCCGCGGGTCATCCGCAGCCCGATGTACCGGGTGCTGGGCGGCCTGGGGCTTATGCTGGGGCTGGTTGTGCCGGTGTTCGGCGGGCGGCCGGTCTGGGTAATGGTGGCCTCGCAGGCTTTCCAGGCCATGATCCTGCCGGTCATAACCCTGCCCATCATTTACCTTCTTAACCGCAGGGACCTGATGGGGCAGGACAAGGCCGGGTTCTGGATGAACCTGGGCCTCTGGGCGACATTCATTTTCGCCATGATTACGGCTTACACCGGACTGGTCGGTCTGGTGGATATGCTCGGCTGAGGCCGAGGGTCTCAATCGACGCTTTGCAGTCTGTGAAAGGAGTGTCAGGGAATGAGCCTGTTTCTGTCGCGGATCATCCGCGCGCTGCGCCTGGACAAGCAGCTTTTCGAGGAGGTGGAGGCCGACCCGAAATCCATGCTCCAGGCGATGGCTGTGGTGGTGCTGGCCAGTCTGGCCGGCGCGGTCGGGATTCCGGGCGAGGAGGAGACGCCTTTCCTGCTGGGGGCGCTGGGCGGCCTGTTCGCCTGGGTGGTCTGGGCCTTCATCACCTACCTGGTCGGCACCAAGCTGCTTCCCACCGCGCAGACAGTTTCCAGCCCGGCCGAGCTGATGCGAACGCTCGGGTTTGCCTACGCTCCGGCCCTGCTCAACGTGCTGGGGGTGATGCCGGTCCTGGGCTGGGCGGTGCGCGGGATAACCGCGGTCTGGATGCTCGTGGCCTGGGTGATCGCCGTGCGGCAGGCCCTGGACTACGAGAGCACGGGCCGCGCGGTGCTGGTCTGCCTGATCGGCTGGGTGGTGGTGCTGGGGCTCAACCTGCTGCTGATCCTGACCGGGCTGTCCGGCTGAGAACTGAGCACGAATTGAGGAAAGGCTTGCACGGGAGAGTGGCGCTTGCGGCTTGTCACGACCTTTTTCCCGCGCCTGTGGCGCGCGCTTATTCTCGACCCGAGCCTCTACGAGGAAGTCAGGGACGATAAAAAGGCCATCTGGCAGGCGATCGTCGTGGTTTATCTGACCTCCGTCTCGGTCCGTATCCTGGTGCTCCATCTGCATCCGGGACGGGTATTGCTGGGGCCGGTCAGCGGCTTCGCCGGCTGGCTTCTCTGGTCCTTGATGGCTCAGCGCCTGGCGCCGCGGTTGTTCAGAGCCGACCGTTCGGGAGTCACTTACGGCCAGGTGTTGCGCCCTCTGGGGTTTGCCTACGCTCCTGGGCTGCTGGCGGTTACGGGAATTTTCTACGACTCCAGCCCGGTGCTGGCCGTGCTGCTTACAGTCTGGATTTTCCTGTCGTTCTCCACGGCGGTCCGCCAGAGCCTCGGCTACAGCAACACCGTGCGGGCGGCTGCGGCTTTCGGCGCATCAGTTATTGTCCTGCTGGCCGCAGTGTCCGGGATAGGATTAATGATGTACTGGATGGTTACAGGCTGAAAGTCCGGGTTGGGGAAAAAGTGGTTGCAGAAAAGCATCGTGCCCGAATATCAGAAATGGAATGGTACTAAAACTCGCCCACCGCGGGGTGCCCGTCCATCCGGAGGACGGATGCCTGGCGGCTGCTTGCCGGGCACCCCGTTTCTTTCCCGTTGCCTGATCGCGCAGGGCAGGACTAATTGAGCAGCTTGTTCAGGTCTTTCGACACCTTGAACAGCGCCTTGCGCCGGGCCGGAACCTCCACCTCGTCGTTCGTCTTCGGGTTACGCGCCTTGCGCGAGCGGTAGTTCTTCACCCGGAACGTGCCGAAACCCCTGATCTCCAGATGGTTGTCTTCGGCCAGCAGCTTCTTCACCTCTTCCAGAAACTGGTCCACCACGATCTTGGTTTCCTTGATCGTGAATCCGGTCTTTTCCGCGATCAGTTCGACAATTTCAGCTTTGGTCATAGGACAGTACTCCTGCTGGAGGGTTGGCAATCGGTGACACGAAGCCTGGCGGGTCGTTGCAGGTCCGTGTGCCGGTATAAAAAGTCAAGCCGCCGGAAAATGGCAATGGTATCGCTAAGACCGGCCGCAGTGTAACCGGTTCGACGGGGCCGGTCCGGCCCGGCAAACCGGGGTTGAAATCGAAGATGCGCTCTGGCGCCAGCTGGGGGAGAGACCGGGAGGCCGGCCTGACAGAGACCGGCCTCCCGATGCACGAGGGCAATTTACAGCCAAACAGAGGCGGATTCAAGAGCTTTCTTGCGCCGTTGTAAAAATTTTATCGCTGTCCACCGGCGGCCGGTTCAGGCCTCGGCCCGCTGACGCTCTTCGTTGAGTTCGCGCACCAGGGCCGCGGTCTCCGGGAACATGGCCACCGCGCGCTCCAGGGTGTCGAGGGTGTAGGCGATCACCAGGCCGTAGTTGGAGATCGGCACACCGGCCATCTTGCAGCGCAGGATGCGCGAGAGCACCTCGCGGCGGTTGAACATGCAGGCCCCGCAGTGGATGGCCAGCTTGTAGCGCTCCAGGTCGGCCGGGAAATCATGGCCGCGCACCCAGGTGATATCCAGCGGGCCGCCCACCTTGCGGGCCAGCAGGCGCGGAATCTTCACCCGGCCGATATCGTCCTCCACCGGGTGGTGAGTGCAGCTCTCGGCGATCAGCACCGGGTCGCCGGGCTTGAGCGAGCCGATGGCCAGCGCGCCGCGGGTCATCTCGTTCAGGTCGCCCTTGAGGCGCGAGAACAGGATCGAGAACGAGGTCATCGGGACATCCAGCGGGGTGTCGCGGTTGACCCGCTCGAAGGCCTGGCTGTCGGTGACCACCAGGCGCGGACGGCGCTTGAGGTTTGCGATCCCCTCGGCCAGGCGGGTCTCCTTGAGCACCACGCACATGCTGTCATTGTCCAGCACGTCGCGGATGGCCTGCACCTGGGGCAGGATGATCCGGCCCTTGGGCGCCTCCAGGTCGATCGGCACCACCAGCACGGCCATCTCGCCGGGAGGCACCAGGTCGCTCAGGATGGGCGGGGTCTTGATCAGCTCATCGGGCACCGAGAAGATCAGCGCCTCGCGCAACTCCAGCACCCCATGGCGCGTGCTGGCCACGCACATCACGTAGGGCACGTCCTGCTTCTTGAGCGTCTCCAGCAGGGCCTCGTCCGGATGGCCCAGGTCGGCCTTGTTGAACACCACTATCATCGGAGTGCTGCGCTGGTGCAGCTCGCTCAGCATAGCGTTTTCGAACGCGCCCCAGGCGCCGCTCTCGGCCACCAGCAGGGCCAGGTCGGTGCGGTCCAGGACATCGCGGGTACGCTTGACCCGCAAGGAGCCCAGCGCGCCCTCGTCATCCACACCCGCGGTGTCGATGAACAGGACCGGGCCCAGGGGCAGCAGTTCCATCGGTTTTTCCACCGGGTCGGTGGTGGTTCCGGCGATTTCCGAGACCAGGGAAACGTCCTGATTCGTTATAGCGTTCAGCAACGAGGACTTGCCCACGTTGCGGCGGCCGAAGATGCCGATATGCAGCCTGAAGCCTTTGGGCGTTGCTTCCATCTCTCTCTCCACTTCCACAGCGGCTGAATGAGTCCCCGCACCCGGCGGGGACATGATTTACTCACCCCGGATTGACGGCCGGCCTCAGAAATAGAGATCCCGCTCCCCGTCCCGGTCGATCCGCTCCAGTTTCTGGATAAGCTGGGCCTTGAGCGGACTTTCCTCCATTTTTTCCAGTTCCTTGCGCACCACCTCGGCGCCCAGGACGCGGGTTTCCGGGCTGGCGTAATCCACCAGGTACTCGGTCAGGGTGGTCAGGGCGTTGGGGGTGCAATAGCGTTTGATGAACCCCGGTATGGCGAACTCCATGAAATGCTCGCCCGTGCGGCCCAGACGGTAGCAGGCGGTGCAGAAACTGGGCAGGAACCCGTCCTGGAGCAGCTCGCCCATCACCGTGTCCAGGCTGCGGATGTCTCCCAGGCAGAACTGCTCGCGCTCCATGAGCTGGGAATCTCCGCATTCGGTGTAGCCGCCGATCTCGATCCGGCTGCCGGCGTCGATCTGGCTCACGCCGAAACCCATGATCTCGCGGCGCAGTTCGGCGTTCTCGCGGGCGGTGCAGATCAGTCCGGTGTAGGGCACGGCCAGGCGCAGGACCGCCACCAGGCGCTTGAAATCCTCATCCCGCACCAGACTGGCGCCGGAGTGCTCCACTCCCTGGGCCGGGCGCAGGCGCGGGAAACTGATCGTGTGCGGCCCCACGCCGTGACGCTGCTGAAGGTGCAGGGCGTGGCTGACCAGGCCCAGCACCTCGAAACGCCAGTCGGCCAGGCCGAACAGGGCCCCGATGCCGACATCGTCACAGCCGGCCTCGATGGCCCGCCCGGGCCCGTCCAGACGCCAGAGGAAATCGGCCTTGCGCGTGCCGGCCGGGTGCAGGGAGGCGTAGGTGGCGTGGTGGTATGTCTCTTGGAATATCTGATAAGTGCCGATCCCGGCGGCTTTCATTATCCTGTAGCCCGCGTGATCCAGCGGCGCGGCGTTGATGTTCACCCGGCGGATCTCGCCGCCCACGCCCTGGCGCACCCCGTAGACCGTGCGCACCGTCTCGGCCATGAACTCGGCGTCGTACAGCGGGTGCTCGCCGAACACGAGAATGAGCCGCTTGTGGCCGTGGCTCTCCAGGGCTTCCACCTGGCGCACCACCTCCGGCTGCGACAGGGTGCGGCGCACCGACTCGGGGTTGCTGCGGCGGAAAGCGCAATAGACGCAGTCGTTCACGCAGTGGTTGCCCACGTATAGCGGGGCGAAGAGCACTATCCGGTTGCCGTAGACCTCCTGTTTGAGCCGGCGCGCGGCAGCGAATACGAGTTCCACCGCCGCGGGTTGATCGGCCTTGAGAAGGACCGCGGTCTCCTCCACACTGAGGGCCTGTTTGTCCAGGCTCTTGGCCACAATCTGCTCGACCTGCGCCAGTTCCGGGCGCTTGCCGGCCAGCATGGTTTCAAGCCGCGCATCGTCGATAAAGTCCAGCGCGGAGTCACTCAGTGTCATGGGAGCCAATGTCTTCATTTCTATCTCTCCTGCGCCGAGAAAGTCAGCGCGTTCTTCATCCTGTAGCCGGGAGAATCACCCCGTCCCACCCCCACGTATCTCCCAATCGATTCGAGCCTGCCCTTGAGGCAGGTAAAGCAGATTTCCGCAGTCTCGCCCACGCAGGCTTTGTTCGGGTAGATGTCGTACAACGCCCGGTAGCGCGCGGGGGTGAGATTGGGCATCACCACGTTGGCACCGCGGGCCAGGGCCAGCTCGCGCCCCTCCTCGCGGTTCAGGGTGGCCAGGGCCGTGGTGGCGGGGATATTTGCCCGCGGGCAGACCAGGCGGGCCAGGGCCACCATCTTGCAGGTCATCAGTTCCGTGGCCGGGGCCTGGTCGGTGGCAGCGCCGGGCTCGGAAGCCAGCGGAGTGCCGGGGTGTGGGATATACGGCCCCACGCCGATCATGTCCGGCTCCAGCCGGCTGAAAGTGAGAATGTCCTCGGCCAGGTCCTCTACGGTCTGGCCCGGTATGCCGACCATCACCCCGCCACCGATCTCGTAGCCCAGGCGGCGCAGCAGGCGCAGCAGGCTGAGCCGTCCCGCCGCCCCGCGCTCCAGCGGCGGGTGGATATGCTCGAACAGGTCGCGGCGCGAGGTCTCGAAACGCAGAAGGTAGCGGTCCGCGCCCGCGGCGCGCCAGAGCGCATATTCCTCGGGGCGGCGCTCGCCCAGGCTGAGCGTGACCGCCAGGGAGGTGCGCTCCTTGATCTTGCGAATCAGCGAGGCCACCCGGCCCTCATCGAACCAGAGGTCCTCGCCGCTCTGCAGCACCACTGTGCCGTAACCCAGCTCCTCGGCCTGGAGCGCGCAGGCGAGAATCTCCTGCTCGCTCATCCGGTAGCGGGTCAGACGGCTGTTTTCGCGCCGCAGCCCGCAGTAGAGGCAACTGCGGCGGCAGTGGTTCGATATTTCAACCAGTCCGCGCAGGTGCACGGCGTCGCCGACCTCGACCGTACGGGCGCTGTCGGCGGTTTCCCACAGCACCTGCAGGGTTTCAGGACGGTCTTCCCGCAACCAGCGGACTATGTCCCGGCGTTCCATGTTCCGTTCCATCCATTCCATATGACGGGTCGAGGCTCACGCTGAACGTGCTGCCCTGGCCCGGAGAGCTCTGAACGCTGCATTCGCCGCCGTAGAACGCGGCGAGCTTCTTGATTATCGACAGTCCCAGCCCGCTGCCCAGAATGCCGCGGGTCTTGTCGTTCTTGATCCGGACGAACTCGTTGAACAGCAGGGACGCTTCCTCGGCGCTCATCCCGATCCCGGTGTCGGAGACCGCGATCAGCACCTTGCCGTCGGTGGCCAGGGAGATGTCCACCCCCACTTTCCCGCCGTCCCGGTTGTACTTGACTGCATTGGAGATCAGGTTGTTCAGGATGATCTCGATCTCCTCGCGGTCGCCCCGCAGGTGCACCTCGGGCACGGGTTGCAGCTCGATCGAGATTCCGCGTTGCAGCGCCTCGGGCAAGGCGGTCTCGATCGCCCGGCGGGCGATTTCCTCCAGGTTGACCTCGGCCAGCTCGCGGCGCTTCTGACCGCTCTCGATGCGCGTGATCTCCAGCAGGTCCACGATCAGCTTACGCATCTGCTCGGTGCGGGTCAGGCAGCGGCCGATCATCCCCTCCAGCATCTCCTTGCTCTTGACCGCCTCGGGCTGGTCGAGCATGATCCGCAGGTAGCCCTCCACGGCGTTGAGCGGGCTCTTGAGCTCGTGGGCCAGAACCGAGATGAACTGGAAACGCAACTGGCGTTTCTCCTGGGACAGGCGACGGGCCTGACGGGCAGTCATCAGGCTTTCGGCGGTCTTGCTAACCGTGGCTTTCAGCTCGGCCGGGGTGAACGGCTTGGCCAGGAAATCGAACGCGCCTTTCTTGATCGCGCTGACCGCTGTTTCCAGCGAGGCGTAGGCCGTGACCATCACGGTCATGACCGGGGTTTGGGGCGGCTCGGCGGTCAACTGCTCCAGCACGTCCAGCCCGCTCAGGCCTGGCAGCTTGTGGTCGAGCAGCAGGATGTCCGGCGCCTGACGGTGGATTTTTTCGAGCGCCTCCTCACCGCTGCCCGCGGTGTCAGTCTCGAAAGTCACCTCTTCCCCTATCTCCCCCAGATGCAGGTGGAAATCGCGCAGGCTGCGCACCACCGCCATCCGCATCCCAGGCTCGTCGTCGGTCACCAGTATCCGCAGCTTTTCCATGGCTCTACCGTCCCTTCGTCAGGTGCTCGATCTCTCCCTTTATCTGCTCGAAACGCACGGGCTTGGCCAGCACGCGGTCGGCCTTGATCCAGGAGCGCTCCTCATCCGTGATCGAGTCGAACTCGATGCCGGTCTCGCTGTAGACCGCGCTGACCATGATCACCGGGACATCCGGGTACTTTTTCTTCAGATGGTGGCACAGGACGAAGCCGCCGTCCTGGTACTCCATCATCAGGTCGAACACCGCGACATCGGGCTTGGTGTCGGCCAGCAGTTCCTCGGCCTCTTTCTGGCCCTCGGCGGTCAGCACGTTGTAGCCGGCATTCTGGAGCTGGAGACGCATCTGGAGCAGGAAATCGTGGTCGTCATCCACGATCAGGACAGTTTTGGGAGTGCTTTTGTCGTTCATCATTCCGATTCTTCTGCTTAAAGGTTAGCGACAGGTAAATGGGATTCCGCCGTGGGACAGGCGCCTCACTCGGCGCGTCCGTGCCGCGGCAGGCTGATCCGGAACGTGGTGCCGGTGGGCCCCTGATCCGGATCGGCGTTCGATTCGAGGGTGATGTCCCCCCGGTGCATCTTCACGATCCCGTAAGTCACCGCCAGGCCCAGGCCCGTGCCGACGCCCAGTTTCTTGGTGGTGAAGAACGGCTCGAAAATCTTCTGGATGTTGTCTTTCGGTATCCCCACTCCGGTGTCAGAGATGGCGATGGTCACTTTTTCGGTGTTCCCGGCGCAGGTGAGGGTCAACCCACCGCCGCCGGACAGCGCGGTCATCGCGTTCGAGATCAGATTGGTCAGGGCCTGGATCATCTGGTCGCGGTCGAGCTCGGCCTCGGGGGAGTCGCCCAGGCGGTCGATTATCTCCACGTTGACGTTTTCGGGCGCCCGCACCGTGCGCAGCGCCGCCTCCAGCATCTCGCGGACATTGACCGGCTGGCGCACCACCTTGTTGCGGCGGGCGAAATGCAGCAGCCCGGCCACGATTTTCTTGCAGCGGTCGGCCTGCTCGACGATCATCTGCAGGTCGTCGCGCATCCCGTCCGATTTCGCCCCCTCCTCCATCAGGATATGGGCGTACATCAGGACCACGCCCAGGGGGTTGTTGATCTCGTGGGCGATGCCCGCGGCCAGTTGCCCCATGGTGGCGAGCTTTTCCGACTGCACCAGCGCCTCGCGGGCCGAGGCCAGCTTCTCGTTGGACACGGCCAGCTCACCCACGGTCCGCCGCAGTTGCTCGATGGTGAACGGCAGGCACATCTCGCTCTCGGCCAGGCCCTTGAAAATGGCCACGGCGTGCTCCAGGCAGGTCTCGTAGCCGCAGGCGCCGCAGTTGAGCTCATCCTCCGGGCGCTGCTTGCCCATGCGCGACATGATCCGGCGCAGCTCATCCGGCGAGGGCATAGGCATGCGCTGGTCGTTCACCTGGAAAACCCGTCCCAGGTCGAGGCCCTCCAGGCTCCGGCTCACCCGCTCGCTGATCTCGCTGTCCGGATGGGCGATGCGCCAGCGCACGTAGCGGCTGACCTGGGCCCGGCGGCTGTAGGGGGCCTGGGTGCTGCTCATGCCGGCGCCCATAATGCAGCCGTTGCAGCAGAGGACCTCCAGCAGGCGGGCCTTGAGGTTGCCCGAGTCGTAGTCCTTGATCGCGTCCACGAACCCGGTGCGGCCCTCGGCCACCACCACGTCGTCCGTGATCAGGTTCTCGTCGATCTCGGCCGCCTGCAGCAGCCCCCGGCTGATCGGGAACAGCGCGCCCTCGCCGGCGAAGGGCGGATCGAAATCGCCCGGCTCGGCCTGGTCGGCCTTTATTCCCTTCTCTTCGAACATCTGCCGCAGCTCGACGAATGTCAAGGCGGCGTCCACCTCGTCCGGAAGGCTGCAACTGTCGGCCTCGCCTTTCTTGGCGATGCACGGCCCGATGAACACGATCTTCACCTCCGGCCCGTACAGACGGTGCAGGAACCGCGCCTGGGCCACCATGGGCGACACTATCGGGGCCAGGTTTTCCACCAGCCGCGGATGGTAACGCTCCACGAAGGCCACCACCGAGGGGCAGGTGGTGGCGATCAGGTGCCGGTCCGGGTGCTCCTCCACCAGCTTGTGGTAGGCGCGGGCCACCAGGTCGGCGCCGAACGCCACCTCGTGCACGTACTCGAAACCCAGAGCGCGCAGCATGCCGCAAAGGGCCAGGTGGTCGAGTTCGGTGAACTCGGCCGGGAAACTGGGAGCCAGGCAGGCCGCCACCGGGGTCCCCGAGTCCAGCATGTCGTACACCTTGAGCACCGAGTTGAGCACCCGCTTGGCGTGCTGCGAGCAGACCTTGACACAGTTGCCGCAGCCGATGCAGCGCTCGCTGATCACCTCGGCCTGCCCCTCCACGATCCGGATCGCCTTGGCCGGGCATTCCCGCACGCAGGTGTAGCAGACCCGGCAGCGTTCCTTGATCGTGGTGATGAGCGGTGTCTCGCTGCGGCGCAACATGGCCGTGCCTTTCCTTCAGTATCATCTCACCCGGTGAATACCGGGATTGCTACATTCAAGTCTCTAATCCGTAGGGGCGGACCCATGTGTCCGCCCGGGCGCACACGCGGGTGCGCCCCTACAGCGACCGGAAAGACTGTTAAAACAGCTTACAGCAACACCTCGCGCTTGGCGTAATGGGTGTGCAGAAGGTGATGGCTGCGCTCACCCAGCGGCTTTTCCAGGAACTCGTCGTACAGCCTGCGGATCCCCTCGTTGCGATGCGACAGTCGCAGCGGCTCGTCGTGGTCGATCGTGTAGAGTGCCTGCATCCTGGCGCGCACGGCCTCCACGTCAGTGGAGAACGGCTGTCCGCCGCCGCCCACGCAGCCGCCGGGGCAGGTCATGACCTCGATGAAATGCAGGTCGTTGCGCTTGCCCGACATGATCTCGTCCATCAACTGGCGCGCGTTGCCCAGGCCGTTGGCCACGGCGATGTTCAGCTCCAGGCCCGCCACCTTGGCCGTGGTGGTCTTGACCCCGCCCAGTCCGCGCAGGTCGGTGACCACCGGGTCCTTCGGGTCCTCGCCGGTCAGCATCCAGTGCGCGGTGCGCAGCGCCGCCTCCATCACGCCGCCCGAGGCGCCGAACAGCTTGCCGGCGGTCGAGCGCGTGCCGAACGGCGAATCCGGGGCCTCGGGCTCCAGGTTCTTCAGGTCCAGGCCGCGGGTGCGGATAAGACGGGCCAGCTCGCGCGTGGTCAGCACGGCGTCGATGTCGGGAATGCCGTTCTCGGCGTGCTCGGGCCGCATGGCCTCGAATTTCTTGGCCGTGCAGGGCATGATCGAGACCGAGTATACGTGCTTGGGATCGAGATTCTCGCGCGGGGCGAAATAGTTCTTGATCACCGCGCCCAGCATCTGCTGCGGGCTCTTGCAGGTCGACAGGTTCGGGATCAGCTCGGGGTAGAACTGCTCCACGAACTTGATCCAGCCGGGCGAGCAACTGGTCATCATCGGCAGCGCGCCGCCGTTCTGGATGCGGTGGACCAGCTCGCTGGCCTCCTCCATAATCGTCAGGTCGGCCGAGAACGAGGTGTCGAACACGCGGTCGAACCCGAGCTGGCGCAGCGCGGCGGTCAACACCCCGGCCACATCCACCCCGGGCTTGATCCCGAACTCCTCACCGATCGTCACCGAGACCGCGGGGGCGTGCTGCACCACCACGAAAGTCTCCGGGTGCTTGATCGCGTCCAGCACCTGCTTGAGCGAACTCTGCTCGCGCAGGGCGCCGGTGGGGCAGACCAGGATGCACTGGCCGCAGTTGACGCAGCTCGAAACGTTCATGCCCTCGTTGAACGCGGTGCCGATGTGGGCCCGGCTGCCGCGGCCGATGAAATCGATGGCCGCCACACCCTGGACCTCCTCGCACACGCGCACGCACTTGCCGCAGAGAATGCACTTGTTGGGGTCGCGCTCCACCGCGGGGCTCGAGACATCCAGCTCGAACGAGTTCTTGTCTCCGCTGTAACGGCGCTCGCGCACGCCCAGCTCCTCGGCCAGGCCCTGCAGCGTGCAGTCGCGGCTGCGCACGCAGTAGAGACAGTCATCCGGGTGGTTGGCCAGGAGCAGCTCGATGATGGTCTTGCGCGCCCGGACAGCCCGCGGGCTGTGGGTCTTGACTTTCATGCCCTCGGCCACGGGGAACGAGCAACTGGGGACCAGATTGCGCTGGCCCTCCACCTCGACCACGCACAGGCGGCAGGCGCCGGTGGGGAACAGGTGGTCCAGGTGGCAGAGGGTCGGGACCTTGATCCCGGCGCGGGTCAGGGCGTCAAGCAACGTCTCGCCGCGCTTGGCAGTGATTTTCTTGTTGTTGACTTCAATGTTTATCACGGTCGGCCTCGCTTACTCAACCAGGACTGCGTCATGCCGGCAGACATCCAGGCAGGTGCCGCAGCCGATGCATTTTTCGAATATGATGTAGTGCGGGTTCATCTTCGAGCCCACGATCGCCTCGGCCGGACAGTTGCGGGCGCACAGGGTGCAGCCCTTGCACTTGTCGGCGTCGATCGAGAAATGCAGCAGCTCGTTGCAGACCCCGGAGGGGCAGCGGCGCTCGAAGATGTGGGCCTCGTACTCATCCCGGAACCAGCGCATGGTGCTCAGCACCGGGTTGGGCGCGGTCTGCCCGAGCCCGCACAGGCTGGTGTCGCGGATCACCTGGGCCAGACGGTTGAGGTACATCACCCCGCGGAAACGCTCCAGGGCGTCGCCCTCTTTCTCGTTGCGGCGGCCGCGCGTGATGCGCTGCAGTATTTCCAGCATGCGGCGCGTGCCCTCGCGGCAGGGGATACACTTGCCGCAGCTCTCGCGCTGGATGAAGTCCATGAAGAACTTGGCCACGTCCACCATGCAAGTGTCCTGGTCCATAACCACCAGGCCGCCCGAGCCCATCATCGCACCCACGGTCTTGAGCGACTCGTAGTCGATCTCGATGTCCAGGTGCTGGGTCGGGATACAGCCGCCCGAGGGGCCCCCGATCTGTACGGCCTTGTAGGCCTTGTTGTGCGGGATGCCGCCGCCGATGTCGAAGACGATCTGGCGCAGCGTGGTGCCCATCGCCACCTCGACCAGGCCGGTGCGGCTGACCTTGCCCGAGAGGGCGAACACCTTGGTGCCCTTGCTGGTGGCGGTGCCCAGGGCGTTGAACCACTCGGCCCCGTTCTGCACCAGGCTGGGGACATTGGCCAGGGTCTCGACGTTGTTGATCACCGTGGGGCTGTCGAACAGGCCCCGCACGGCCGGGTACGGGGGACGCGGACGCGGCATGCCGCGGCGGCCCTCGATGCTGTTGATCAGCGCGGTTTCCTCTCCGCAGACAAAGGCCCCGGCGCCCTGCTTGATTATGATCTCCAGGTCAAAACCGCTGTCCAGGATGTTGTCACCCAGAAGGCCCCAGGAACGGGCCTGGGCCAGCGCCTCGATCAGGCGCTTGATCGCCAGTGGGTACTCGGCCCGGATGTAGACATAGGCCTTGCTCGCCCCGATGGCGTAGGCCGCGATGGCCATGCCCTCGACCAGACGGTGCGGGTCGCCCTCGATCACCGCGCGGTCCATGAACGCGCCCGGGTCGCCCTCATCCGCGTTGCAGATCAGGTATTTCTGCGGCGCGGCTGTGTTGAGGGCGAATTTCCACTTGGTGCCGGTGGGGAACCCGCCGCCCCCACGGCCGCGCAGGCCGCTTCGCTCGACCAGCTCGCAAAGCTCGGGCCGGGTGATATGCTTGATCGCGTGGGCGAAGGCCTTGTAGCCGCCGCTCACCACGTATTCCTCGATGCTGCCCGGATCGATCAGCCCGCAGTTGGCCAGGACCCAGCGGGTCTGGGGGCCGAAGAACGGGTGCTCGTCCAGATAGCGCACGCCCTCCCAGGGGATATGGGCCGCGTCACGGTGCTGTCCCTCGACCATCCCGGCCGGAATCTGTCCGGCGAACACGGCGTCCATGAGGCCGTTGACTTTTTCCTCAGTCACCTGGCTGAACATCACCCGCGCCCGTCCGGGAAGCTGCACCTCGACCAGGGGCTCCATCACGCACAGGCCAATGCAGCCCACCTCGACCACATCCACCGCGCGGCCGGAGGCGGCGATCCAGGCCTTGACTGCGGCCAGGGTCTTGCCCGCGCCGGCGCCCAGGCCGCAGGTGCCGGTGCCCACGAACACGGCGGGACGGTCTATCTTGCGGCGGGAGAGCTTTTCGCGCCAGAGAGCGAAACTGTCGCGGCAGGCGCTGTCATCATGACAGACCGGGCCCTCCAGCAGACACTGGATCAGGTCCGGGCAAAGTTTTTCGGTATCGTGCGTGCAATGTTCGCACAGCACGTCCTTAAGCATCTTTACCATTTTCCGTAGCCTTTCTGCGGTATGATTGCAAAATCTTCTTGGCCTTGTCCGGCGTCATCCCCGCGAAGAATTCACCATCGATGCTGATAACCGGCGCCAGTCCGCAGGCGCCGATACAGGCGACCACCTCCAGGCTGAACAGCCCGTCGCGCGTGGTCTGGCCGGGGGTGATCTTCAGGTCCCGGCACACGCTTTCCAGCACCTTGGCCGAGCCCTTGACATGGCAGGCCGTGCCGCGGCAGACTTGGACATGGTGCTGTCCCAGGGGCTGAAAACGGAACTGGTTGTAGAAAGTGGCCACGCCATAAATCTTACTGGCGGGCAACCCCAGGTGCTCGCCGATTATCACGATCGCCTCGCGCGAAAGATAGCCCTGGACCTCCTGCACCTGCTGCAGGATCGGGATCAGGGAATCCCGGCTGGCGTTGGGGTGCTTGTCGAGAATGCTTTGAATGTCCTGTCCGGTGGTAATCACTTGATCAAGTCCTTTTTGCTGCTGGGTGTTGACGGGCGAAGAAGGCCACCTTCTCGATGGCCGTGGTCATGTCCATGTCCTCCACATATACATCCGCCGGCAGGTGAAGGCGGTAGGGGGCGAAATTGAGTATCCCCTTGACCCCGCCCTCGACCAGACGGTCGGCGGTAAGCTGAGCCTGGTTGGCCGGCACGCAGATTATGCCGACATCGATGCCCTTTTCCCGGATGACCTTCGACGTCTCCTCGGCCGAATAGCAGGGACAGCCCTGGATCAGGCGGCTGACCTTGTTCGCGTCGCTGTCGAAAGAGGCGGTGATCGCCAGCTTGGGGCGCCGTCCCGAGAAATAGGTCAGGATGGCCCGCCCCAGGTTGCCGATGCCGACCAGGCCGATCTGCTGTCCCTCCGGGCTGTCCAGGAAAACGGCGAGGCTTTTGGTCAGCTCGGTGATCTCGTAGCCGCGCGAGGGGCTGCCCGAGTAGCCGATAGCCATCAGGTCGCGCCGGACCCGGGCGGCGGTGCCGCCCGCCAGGCCGGCGAGCTGGTAGGAGTAGATGTTGTCCTTGCCCTCGGCTTTCAGACGGTTCAGGATGCGGCGATACAGGCTGAGCCTGCCGATTGTCTTGTCGGAGATCGCTTTCATCCCGCGGCTCCCCTGGGGTGATTTGTGAAGAAGATCACGTTGTGAAAAGTTTCACGCAATTTAACTGTTTTAACGCCCCCAGTCAAGAGTTTGTTTCAATTGTCTCAGAGAGAAAACCATGCCAGCTTACGCATTTTCGGGCTTGAATGATATAACCGATTGAATTACAATTGTATGTGTGGTTTATTCGAGAAAATGGGAATCGGACGCCTGTCAAGCCTCTTGTGCGGTATCGCGCGCCACCGTATGAAAACACTCAGCTCGCCATGAAGCGCGGCCATGGATTATTCACGGCGGCCATGCACGGAAAATCTCTACGGACAGGACTTGAATAATTGCATAAGGTTCGAGATAATATAGAAAGGTTTATCCTCCCCCTCTGCCGACTGTCGGGCAGAGGCCTGTCTCCGAGAGCCTTGGCATAGGCGTTTCCTGGAACCGATCCGATGGAGCATATGAATTCTAACTGCGAACAGCTTACCGCCCGGGTGAATGAACTCGAAGGCATTCTGGCGCAGCGGGAGCAGAGCCTTCACGAAATCGAGGCCAAGTACCGGGCGCTTTTCGACAACACGTTGACCGCGATCTGTATTTACGATGCGCAGAGCCTGAAGTTCCAGGAGGTCAACCGGGCTTATACCGACCTGTACGGCTACAGCCGCGAGGAACTCCTGTCCGGCGGGATGACTATCCACGACATAACCGTGGAGCATGACAGCTCCGACCGCGCCACCGAGCAGGTCTTGAAACAGGGCACCGTTTTCGTGCCCCTGCGCTGGCACCGTAAGAAAGACGGCAGCGTGTTCCCGGTGGAACTGGTGGCCGGTTCGTTCATGAGCGGGTCGAGACGTTTAGTCTTCGGCCTGGCCAAGGACATCACCGCGCGCTGCCGGGCCGAGGAAAGCCTGCAGGACAGGCAGGGCCTGCTGCAG
Organism: bacterium; assembly: GCA_021372515.1. Classification (NCBI taxonomy): domain Bacteria; species bacterium. Next base: position 1,382 of record JAJFUG010000176.1, on the reverse strand, counting down.
GCCATCCTGGACAATGTCAACTCGATGATCGTGGTGAAAGACGTCGAGGGCCGCTACCTGCTGGTCAACCGGAAGACCGAGTCGGTGATCGGGCTGAAAAGCGAGGAGATTGTCGGAAAAACACCCCTGGACATCTACCCCTCACCCATCGGGGAGCGGGTCCACGCCGACGACATGCAGGTGATAAAAGGCGCCGTCCCGATAATGATCGAGGAGACGCTCAGTACAGATGAAAACCGAACCTATTTCACCACCAAGGTCCCGCTGTTCGACGAGAAAGGCCAGGTGCGCGGCATGTGCGGCCTGGCCACCGACATCACCGAGCGCATCCAGCTGGAGCAGGAGCATATCAAGGCGGCCAAGCTCGAATCGATCGGCCTGCTGGCCGGCGGGATCGCCCATGATTTCAACAACATCCTCACCTCCATCCTGGGCAACATTTCGCTGGCCGACATAATGTCGGATGACGATATCGACAAGACCAAAGAGTTGCTCAAGGAATCGGAAAAGGCCTGCCTGCGGGCCAAGAACCTGACCCGTCAGCTGCTCACCTTTTCCCGTGGCGGCGAGCCGCAGAAACGGGCTTTCTGTGTCAAGGAGCCGCTGGAGGCCGCCACCCGGTTCGCCCTGCACGGCTCGAATGTCCGTGCCGAGTTCGATTTCCCGGAGGAGCCGTGCGTGGTGGACGCCGATCCGGGGCAGCTCGACCAGGTGATCAACAACCTGGTGATCAACGCGGTGCAAGCCATGCCGGAGGGAGGGTTGCTCTCTCTCAAGGCGGGCCGCAAAGAGATATCGGGCAAGAAAAACCTGCCGCTGCCGGCCGGCCGGTACGTGTTCATCACGCTGCGCGACCGGGGGGTCGGCATACCGAAACAGTACCTGGCGCACATTTTCGACCCCTATTTCACCACCAAGCAGAAAGGCAGCGGCCTGGGCCTGACCACCTGCTTCGCGGTTGTCAAGCGGCATGGCGGACACATTACGGTGGAGTCGGAGCCGGGCAAAGGGACGGAATTCACAATCTACCTGCCGGTCTCGAAAGAGAGGCCCGAAACCCTGAGCGAGAAGGCAGACCATATCCGCCTGGGCGGGGGCCGGGTCCTGGTGATGGATGACGAGCCGGGGGTGCTGCAGGTGGCCTCGCTGATGCTCAAGCATCTGGGGTGCTGCACCGAGCTGGCCGCGGACGGCGCTCAGGCGCTGGAGGCTTTCAAGGCCGCTCGTGAGGCGGGACAGCCGTTCGACGCGGTGATCCTCGACCTGACCGTGCCGGGCGGCATGGGTGGCCGCGAGACCCTCGCCCGCCTGCTCGAGATCGACCCGGGCCTCAAGGCGATAGTCTCCAGCGGCTACTCGAACGATGACGTGATTGCCAACTA
>JAJFUG010000175.1 GCA_021372515.1 bacterium | reverse complement strand
TACGGCAATGCCAAGCCGGGCCAGTACGTGACGTTCAGTGTCACGACTGGCAGCGCCACGCTCAAGCAAATGCTGGTGCCCACGGACGGCGACGGGTTTGCCTCCACCACCGCCACGCCCCTGGCCGTGGGCAACGTGAGCCTCTCGGCCAGCACCACCATCGGCGGGGCGACCCAGACAGTCACGTTCAACCTGAGCGCCACCGCGCCCTGATCTGATTGAAAGAAACGGATTTGCAACAGGGGTGCGGCCCGTGCCGCACCCCTGTTTTGTCTCGGGGAACGGCATGCCGTGCCCTGCCATAGCCTGGATGATAAACACGAGCGGGGGGGATTATTCAGATGCCCTTGAACTGGGTTCGGACTTTCCCCGGCCCCCAGGAGTCCGGGGCGAAACAGCAGTTCGCGATCCTCTACCGCCCGGCCCGCGCCGATTTCAGCGAGGGTCAGACCGGGCGGGAGAGCGGCGCGATCGCTGAGCATTCCGCCTATCTGAGAGGCCTTCTGGACGCCGGAGTGCTCAAGCTGGCCGGGCGCTGCGAGGACACAAGCCTGGGCCTGGCCCTGATCCAAAGCGAAAGCGAGGAGCAGGCGCGCCGGATCATGGAGGCCGACCCAGCCGTGCAGGCAGGGGTGTTCCTGGCCTCGCTCAAGGTCTGGCGCACAGCCCTTCTGGCCGGGCAATGGTGAAAGCCCCGGGCGCACCCCGGCGGCCATGGCCGCCGCCCCGCCCTCCGGCGGGGCGACCGCGCAGCGGCGGGGTGCGCCCGGGTCGGGCACCGGACCGCTGAGCTACAGCCAGTCCTTGCGCCGGAAATAGACCAGCATGACCACTGTCACCGCCGCCATCAGCAGCAGGGCGAAAGCGTAGCCCCAGGGCCACTCCAGCTCGGGCATGTGCTTGAAATTCATCCCGTACAGCCCGGCGATGAATGTCAACGGCATGAACAGGGTGGCGATCACGGTCAGCACCTTCATCACCGCGTTCATCTTGTTCGACAGGCTGGACATATACATATCCAGCATCCCCGAGAGCACGTCGCGGAAAGTCTCGATGGTCTCGATCACCTGCACCGTGTGGTCGTAGGTGTCGCGCAGGAACGGGATGGTGCTCTCGCGGATCAGGTCGCTGTCGCGGCGGCAGAGCGAGGCCACCAGCTCGCGCAGCGGCCAGACAGTCTTCCGCAGGAAAATCACCTCGCGTTTCAGGCGGTAGATTTCGTGCAGGGTGTACTCATCCGGGTCCGAGACCAGCTCATCCTCCAGGAACTCGATCCGCTCGCCGATTTCTTCCAGCACGCCGAAATAGTTATCCACCACCGAGTCGATGATTGCGTATGCCAGGTAGTCGGTGCCCAGGCGGCGCAGCTTGCCCTTGCCGCGCCGGATGCGCTCGCGCAGGTGTTCGAACAGCCCGCCGCGCTCCTCCTGGAAAGTGATTACCTCGCTGGCGGTGAACACCACCGCCACCTGGTCGGTCACCACCTCTCCGCTGTCGTGGCTGAACCGCAGGGCTTTGAGCACCACGAACAGGTGGGTGTCGAAATCCTCCATTTTCGGCCGCTGCCCGGTGTTGACAATGTCCTCCAGCACCAGGGGGTCGATATGGAAACAGGCGCCCGCCTGCTCCACGGCTTTCAGGTCGTGCAGGCCCTCCAGCGAGAGCCAGGTGACCCGCTGGGTGCCGTAGAACCGCTCGCATTCCTCGATGGAGGTGATCTCCTTTTCCAGCACCTCGTTCTCATCGTACTCCATCACCCGGATTACGGCGGACCATTCTTTCTGCTCCCCTACCAGGACCAGGTCGCCTGGGACAGTGTTCTTGGTGCGTGAAATTTTCTGGATCAGGCGTGAGACCATGCGGACCTCCACTGGAGACAAAGGCTCTGCATGCCAGGATGCAGCTGTCTGATGTGAGGAAGTTAATTCTTGAACTTGTACCGTCCACCACTGCCGGATGCCCCGGCGGGCCTGTTTCAGCGGGATCGATTCAATTGTCCGCTTCTGGCATCCTCTGAAAGCTGAGTCATGGATGGTCCGGTGTCAATATTCTCGGTGAGTGATTTGAATTGGGAGGAGCAGTCAGGGTGTTCCGAGGCGGGACGATCTGTCTTAAGATCGGATTTCAGACGGTAAAGCACGGCGAGACCCAGAGGCCGGGAACGGAATATCGTCTCGTATTCTCGGTCAAGCGGCCCGAGAACCCATCTTTCGGCGACTTCACATTCCTCCGCCGGACAGAGGCGGCAGACCAGGATATAATCGACCCGGCCCGGAGTGTTCCGGTTGAACGCAGGAATGTCCACCAGCGGCACCCTGGTTTCAAGGCATCCGAGATGGATGTTCGGATCGACTCGAGGACGGAACATCACCGGGAAATAATCTACCGCAGCCTCGTAGTCTTTCAGATCGACCACATCCGGGACCAGCGAGGCGATGTAGCCGGAGGCCTGTTTTAGAGCCATCACGCGCAGCGAGACCTCCCCCGGCCCGGGGCGGCGGGAATAAATGAGCGGTAACAGTGTGGAACCTGGCTTCAGACAGGCATGACATGATACCAGCTCCTCCAGAGTGCTGTTCAACTGCCTGTATTTCATCTGGTGCAGCAGCAGGAAGCCCAGCGCGATGCAGGAAGCCGCGCACACCGTCAAGCGGCGTTCGATCACGGTCCGGTCGCCGCTGCCAAGCCAGAGGATCAGGATCAGAAAAGGGAAAAGGTTCAGCCGCGCGCTGACGCAACTGGCCCCAGCCAGGCAATCCGGAACCAGGAAATACACCAGGGTGAAAATGACGGCCACGCCTAAAAGGCAGCGCCAGGAGTCGAACCCCCTGCGCCGCAGCTTTCCGGCAACAAGCCAGAAAAACAGAACCGCCATCGCGCTGGACAGCACTCCTTCCCAACTGCTGTACGATACAAGAGAACCCAGGCACAGCATATCCCGGACGTTGCGCAGAAAAGTACGGTACTCCACCTCTCCACCGGTGTGACCGCCCAGGTACAAAGCCAGCAGCACGACAGACGGCCCCAAAGCCGCCAGCGGACGGACAGACCAGGCGGCACAAGCTTTTATCCTGCGCCACAGACTCCGGCCCCCGTTGTCCGCGTCCTTGAGCAGCAATCCCGAAAACCAGAGGGAGGTCACACCGACCGCGATGTAAAGCATTACCAGGGGCACCTGATGAAAAACGTATACTGCCAGGCAAAGGCCTGAAAAGACCAGGGCGCCCCACAGGGTTAACTCTCCCCGGCAGCGGCACCACCAGCCGAATGCAAAGAAAAAGACCGCCAGCCCCAGGCAAAAATTATAAAATCCCTGGTGAAGAGGGAAACTGAAGACGAAAGGAAGGGACATTATGGCAAGATAACCTGAGCCGCGACGGATTGATTCCAGAGCAAAACGGAACCCCAGCCCAAAGAGCAGAGTGTACAGGCCGAGCAGGACTTTCTCCGCGGCCAGCGGTGGCAGGAAAGTCAGCAGTGCCGCCAACAGGAGATGACCGCCCCGGTTCGACTGCGGGCCACAGTGAAGAACGAAATAATCGCGCAGAATTATCGCCTCGGGACGATGATACTGCACAATCACGGACGCGTTGTACAGATGCGCCGGACCGTCCTGCGAGGGAAAAAACCTCACTCCCCAGACTGAAATCACATGCAGCGCAAGAAGAATAGCAAATATCAGCCCGGACCACTGCCATCCAGTATCTGAAACCGCGTTTTCCTCTCGCCCGGCGATGACGCAACAGGGTGCCATTCTCAGCTCTTCAAGCATCACTTTTTGGGTGAATCACAACTGCTGCTGCATTGGGGGGAAAAGCACCGGCAGATGGAAAATAAACACTGTTCGACGAACCTTGAGACGATTTACGCCATTATCATCATATTTCCACACTTTTCAAAGAGTTAACTCAATATATCGAAACGATTTATTTGTTTTGATTATTTTACTACATTTAAGCCGAAATATCAATAGAAATATCCTCCACAGAAAAAGGCACGGCAAGCCGTGCCTTTCCCCACCGTTCATTTTCAAATCCCTGTCATTTTACGGGATGTGGCTCCTGTTTCTTGCCCGCCCCGGCCACCAGCTCCTCGGGACGCTTGCGCACCTGGTCCAGGCGGTAGCGGGCCAGGGTGCAGACCTGCTCCTTGCCAGGCACCCGGCAGAAAAACAGGTTGTTCGCGGTCTCCTTGCCCACTTCCAGCCCCTGCGTGGCGCCATCCGCCAGAGTCACCCGCAGCGTGAACTGTGGCGGGTCGAGGCCCAGGCTGTCGGCGGGCGGCAGGGAGTCGACAAAGGTGCTGGCCCGCAGCGAGGAGAGAGTTCCGAGCATCTGGCGCAGCACCGTGCTGTCCGGTGCGGCGCCGCCGCCCTCGATCCGCCAGACATGGCCGCTGGTGTCGGCCTGGAGCGCCGCCCGGGTGTCGGGGAACATCAGCTCCACCCGGCGCGCCTGGGCTGGGTCGAAAGCCAGCAGGGTGTGGTCGCGCCACTGCTCGGAGTCGGTGCCCAGCATCGCCCCGAAGAAACCCTGCACCTTGAAGACATTCGGGCTGTCCGCCCGGCGCATGAAAGTGTAGAAATCCTGCGGGTTGAAACTCTGCTGGCTGTACATCCGGCGCTGGTCGAACCCGCCGATCCGGCCGATCACGATGTCGGCAAACGGTTCCTGGCCGCCACCGAACACTTTCACCCGCGTGCCGCTGGCCTCGTCCACCTGAAACTCGGCCTGCTTGTCCGGGTTGTGGCTGACCAAGCTGGAGGTCTGGATGGAGCCAAGCGTGCTCAGGGCCGAGACGATCTGGTCGTTCTCGGCGGGACGGGGCCCGGACGGGGTCTGCACGCTCCAGGCGCCCTGGTCGCGCAACAGCACGAGTTGCCCGCCCGTGCGCGAAACCTCGATCCGGCTTACTTTCGTGGTGTCGATCTGCACCTTGAAAACATCCGCCTCGTCCGGCCGGTCCGGACGGTCCGACATGAAATGGACCACCGCCCAGAGCGCCAGCAGGACAATCAGTATCAGTAAAGGCTTAAGCAGTTTCATCGCTCGCTTCGGGTTTGAGGTTCACGTTCCCGTGCGGCCCGGCGCCTCCACGGCCCGGACCGCGCCTCCCAGTTTCAGCCCTGCATGTGTGCACGCACGGCCTTGTCGCGGCGTTTCAGGTAGAAACGCATCATGCCGAACAGGATCACCAGCAGCGGCACCCCCACGATGTTGAGCAGCCGCAGGAAATTCTTCATCTCGCCGCCCAGGCTCTTGAGCGGACGGTCGGTGGTCGGGCGGGTGCGGATCGAGATCAGCTTGTCTCCGATGGTCATGTAATCCACCGCGTTGAGCATGAACTCCAGGTTGCCCGGGTAGAGGTAGCGGTTCTCCAGAAAATTCGAGTTGGCCACCATCAGGATGCTGCCCGTGGCCGGGCTTTCGGCCGCGAAGGGCGGACTGGCCGCGCCCACGCCGACCACCGGCCCGGCGAAGGCGCTCTTGAAACGTCCCGTGCCCAGCACGGCCATGGCCAGGCGGCCCGGGGCGCCGGCCGGCTGATAGGTGGGCGGACGGTGGCTGGTGGCGGCTTCGCTGGTCCAGGCCAGCACCGAGTAAACCACCGAGCTGTCACTTGTCACCGGCTCGTTGATCGACCCGGTGTAAGGGAAAGTGATCTCCGACAGGCGGCCCACCACCGGGTGCTTGCCCAACTGGGCCTTGACCACGTGCGGGAAGAACGGGTTGGGCCGGTTGATCGTGAATATCCCCTGGTTCACCTGCTGCGGCGAGTGCGACTTGGGATCCTGGACCACATCATGGCCCAGCGTGAAGCCCCAGGACATCATAACCCGGTCCATCCCGTGGTGCACCTCGATCGGGTAAGGCTGGCCGCGGCTGTCGTCGATGCGGATGTCATCCACCAGGCAGATCAGCTTGCCGCCGTGCATCACGTACTGGTCCAGGGCGTACTGCACGTAATCCGGCACGCTGTCGGTGGGCCCGGCGAAAATCAACGCGGGCAACGAGTCGGGAACCGGCACGCCGCCGTTGAGGTCCACGGGCTGTATCTCATGCAGCTTGCTCAGCTCCTGGGCGAAAGCGCGGTAGTCGTTGCCCAGGTCGTGACGGCTGTAGGTGGTGATGAACCCCACGTGGTCGGGCGTGGAGGTGACTCGGAAAATACGGCTGGTCAGGTCGTATTCCAAGTCGCCGGTGTTCTGGACCACCGGGATGGCCTCGCTCTTGTCGCCGTAGCTGACCACGATCGCCAGCCAGCCGTTGATCTGCTGGCGCTCGTCTTTCTCGATAATGGTCATGGTGACCGGGGTCACCCCCAGGCCGGCCAGTTTCTGCTGCAGCGCCTCGTCATCCGCCGGGTCAACCCGCTCGTAATGGATGTTGCCGTGGGAATAGACCTGGTACTCCTTCAGCAGGTCACCCACCTCCTCCGGCAGGCGCGAGATCTGCACCGGCAGCTTCTTCGAGAAATAGGCTTTCACCGAGACCACATCGTCCAGCTCGTGCAGGATGCCCTTGGTGACCGGGCTGACCGAGTAGAGCTTGTTGCCGGTCAGGTCCAGCCGCCCGAAGAACCGGACGCCCAGAAGGTTGACTACCGCGACTATGCCGATGATGATCGCGACATAGGCGGCGTTGGAAAGTCGGTTGACAGGTTTCTTCTCGCTCATGTTCCAACCCTTGAATTGGCTGTGGGTCCAGGTCTCAGACCCAGCTCCGGTTCTCCACGACATTGACGTTGAGGTAGAGGAAGACCCCGATTATCGATAGGTAGTAGAGGATGTCGCGGCTGTCGATCACCCCGCGGCCCATGCTCTCGAAATGCGTGGCCAGGCCCAGATAGTTGAGCACCGGGACCATGAAATCGGGCAGCAGCATCAGGAAAAACCACTCGCCCACGATCAGCAGCGCCACGCCGATCACTATCGCCAGGATGAAAGCGATGATCTGGTTCTCGCTCAGGGCCGAGGCGAAAAGCCCGATGGCCAGGTAGCTCGCCCCCAGCAGCAGAGTGCCCAGGTAGCCGCAGATTATCTGGCCCCAGTCGGGGTCGCCCAGCGCGCCCACCAGCAGCGGCACGTTGAAAGTCAGCGCCAGCATCAGGGCCAGGAACACGAAACTGGAGAGGAACTTGCCCAGCACCACCTCTTTTTCCTGCACCGGAAGGGTGAGCAGCACTTCCAGGGTGCCCATCTTGCGTTCCTCGGCCCAGAGACGCATGGTGATCGAGGGGACGAAAAACAGGAAAACGAAAGGCATGAAGCCGAAGAACGGGCGCATGTCCGCCTGCCCGGCCACGAAAAAAGTCCAGAAGAACAGGAAATTCACCAGCAGCAGAAACGCGGTGATGAAAATGTAGGCGATCGGAGAGTCGAAATAGCTGCGGAACTCTTTTCTCGCCACGGCAAGTGCATTGTTGAGCATCGTCGGTCCACCAGTGTGAAGTTGTCGTTCGGGTTGGGCCCGGCCGCCCGGCTCAGGCGGTGGTGATCCGGGTGAACACCTCTTCCAGGCTCATTTTCTCGCGGTGCAGCTCGCGCAGCGACCAGCCCCGCTCAACCACCAGACGGAACAGCTTCTCGCGGATATCTCCCGCCTGGCTCGTGATCTCGAGGGTCAGCCAGTCGCCGGACGAGTCGGAGGCCTCGCCCTCGCCGCGATGGAACGAGGCGATAAAATCGGCCTCGCGCAGGGCGGCGTAGACCTCATCCTGGGGCCCGCGGAGCACCACGTGCAGAAGCTCGGCGCCGCTGGAGCTGGCGGCCAGCTCCTCGGGCGTGCCGCTGGCAACCAGGCGCGCGTTGCTGATAATCAGCACCCGGCCGCAGGTGGCGCTCACCTCGGGCAGGATATGCGTGCTCAGGATGATCGTCTTCTCGCGGCCGATGTCGCGGATGAGCTGGCGGATCTCGATGATCTGGTTGGGGTCCAGGCCGCTCGTGGGCTCGTCCAGCACCAGGATGTCCGGCTCGTGGACCATGGCCTGGGCCAGCCCGACCCGCTGGCGGAAACCCTTGGACAGCTCGCCGATGTCCTTGTGCGTCACCGCCCCCAGGCCGGTCAGCTCCACCATCCGGCGCACCCGGCCCTCACGCTTCGATTTTTCCACCTGGCGCAGCTCGGCGATGTAGCGCAGGTAGTCCAGCACGTTCATCTCGGGGTACAGCGGGCAGTTTTCGGGCAGGTAGCCGATCCGGCGTCTCACCTCCAGGGGGGAGGCCTGGATGTCGAAACCCGCCACGTTCACGCTGCCGGCGCTCGGCCTGAGGTAGCAGGTGATCATGCGCATGGTGGTGGTTTTTCCCGCCCCGTTGGGGCCGAGGAACCCCACCACCTCGCCGCGCTGCACCTCGAACGAGACCGAATCGACCGCCAGCGTCGCTCCGTAATACTTGGTCAATCCGTCTACCTTGATCATGGCTCTCAGTTCACGTCGTTGATGCGGATTAACGGTTGGTCCGGGCGTCCCGCTGGGACTCCCGGCGTGGGTAAATACAGGAATGCCATTTCATTAAAATAACCGGGCGCGGCCCGTGTGCCGGACCGCGGGCTCCGGTCTTTGAACTTTCCGATTTAACTTGCCTCACCGCTGTAGCAGGAACGGCGAGTAGTGGTCCACATCCAGATCATCCACATAGTAATAGCCCCAAGGGTCCTGGGAGGCCGGGGTCACTCCGCTGGGCTTGTCGCTGATCGCGTAACGGAACGTGAACGGCTTGTTGGTCCTGAACGGCAGGTACAGTGCGCTGGAGGTGCTTTTCGGGTCTACCGTGAACAGGATTTTCTGCTGCTTGTCTTTCATCTCGCGCGTGCCGGTGCCGGTGCCGGAGCCCACAAAAGAGAACCAGTCACCCAGGAACGGATCGCCGTCCACCAGCGCGTAGCCGTAGCCGATATCGGTGCCGGCGTCGAAAGTCAGGGTGCCCTCGTAGCGCACCCCAGGCCTCAGCGGGGCCAGGCGCAGCACTACCATGTATTCCTCGGCCGAGCCGAACCCGGAGGGCAGCCCGGTGAGGCCCTGCGCCGTAGTGACTGTTTTCTCGCCGCCCACCGGGATCTCCACCCAGGGGCCCTGTTTCTGCACCGGCTGGACTGGCGCCTCGGCGGCGGTGCTGTTCTTGAGCAGGAACGGCGAGTAGTGGTCCGCGTCCAGATCATCCACATAGTAATAGCCCCAGCGGTCCTGGGAGGCCGGGGTCACCCCGCTGGGCGTGTCGGTTATACTGAAACGAAACGTGAACGGCTTGTTCGTCCTGAACGGCAGATAAAGGGCGTTGGAGGTGCTTTTCGGGTCTACCGTGAACAGGATTTTCTGCTGCTTGTCTTTCATCTCGCGCGTGCCGGTGCCAGTGCCCGTGCCGACAAACGAGGCCCAGCCACTCTGGAACGGGTCGCCATCCACCAGCGAGTAGCCGTAGCCGATATCCGTGCCGGCGTCGAAAGTGAGCGTGGCCTCGTAGCGCACTCCCGGCTTCAGCGGGGCCAGGCGCAGCACCACCATATAGTCCTCGGCCGAACCGAACCCGGAGGGCAATCCGGTGAGGCCCTGCGCCGTGGTGGCTGTTTTCTCGCCGTTCACCGGGATCTCGACCCAGGGGCCCTGTTTCTGCTGCGGCTGGGCGACTGCCACGGCGGAGCCGCGCTTGAGCAGGAACGGCGAGCGGTGGCTGTCGTCGAAATCCGAAACGTAATAGTAGCCCCAGCGGTCCTGCGAATCCTTGGTCACACCGCTGGGATGGTTGCTGAACGCCCAGCGGCAGTTGAACGGCTTGTTGGTGCGCAGCACCAGGTACATCGTGTTGGAGGTGCTCTGCGGATCGATCGTGAACAGGAGTTTCTCCTGCTTGCCGGCCAGTTCGCGCGTGCCGGTGCCGCTGCCGATCCCCACAAAAGAGGCCCAGTCTTGGCCGAACGGGCTGCCGTCCACCAGCGAATAACTGTAGCCGATATCCGTACCTGCGTCATAGGTAAGCGTGGCCTCGTATTTCACTCCGGGCGCGAGGGGGGCGATGCGCAGCACGGCGATGTAATCCCCGGCCGAGCCGAACGCGGAGGGCAGGCCGGCCACCCCCTGAACCGTGCTCAGAGCCCGCTCGCCGTTGACCGGCACATCCACGTACACTGCCTGAGCCTGGGCCGGGCCCGCGCTTACCGACAGGCAAGCCAACAGCAACAGTGACTGCGCCAGGGTTCTCATCATGTCCGTCCTCCGGAGGGGTTCAAACATCTTAAGCCACCATCTGGGAACACCGGAAATACAGTAAAGATGGAAACAACGCCCTGCCGGATGCCGCTCAGGTCTGCAGCGGCTTGAGGCCCAGGCTGGCCTGGACCGGCCGCAGGGCCGCGATCACGAAATCGACGTGCTCCTCGAACGGGACGCCCAGGTCGGCGGCGGAGCGTTCGAGCTGCTCGCGGTCCACCTGGCGGGCGAAGCCGCGGTCTTTCATTTTCTTTTTCACGCTGCGGGCGCTCAGGTCATCCAGGGACAGGGAGGGCCGCACCAGGGCCACCGCGGTGATGAACCCACACAACTCATCCACCGCGTAGAGGGCCTTGTCCAGGCGGCTCGTCCGGGGCGTCCCGGTGGCGTCACCGTGGGCCAGGATGGCGTGCAGGGCTTCCTCGGGCCAGCCCAGGCCACGCAGTATATCCACTCCCACGCGCGGGTGCTCCTCGAGCGAGGGGTGCTGCTCGTAGTCGAAATCGTGTATCAGGCCAACCGCGCCCCAGAGCGCCTCATCCTCGCCCCAGCGGCGGGCGTAGGCGCGCAGGGCGGCCTCCACGGCCAGGCCGTGACGGATGAGGCTTTCGCCGTGGGTGTAGCTGGTCAGCAGTGCGTAGGTGGTTTCGCGGTCCAGGGTTCCCTCCCGCCGAAAAGGCAATTCAATCGGAACAGGAATGGCAAGGCGCGTGCCAGTGGAAATTATTTTCTTTCGGCATGGAACATAAACAATTGGACGCGCCGCGGCAAGGACGGCCTGACCGGGAGTGCCCGAAATGAGGCGGGCGTTTACAATTTGGGGCAGGAATAGACAGGACTGGGCAGGAAAGCCCGGGTCTCCGGGTCCCAGAGTCCCCGCACCGTGCTGTTGTCCAGGGCCGGGTTCAGCAGGCGACGGCGCGGGCCGAAACGTTCGAGAAGCATCTTGCGGTTAACCGAGCCGGCTTTCTGCCAGTCGTAATCGTAATGGTCGTCCCGGTGCGCGATATGGTGGGTCACGGCGACCAGGTCGGCGGTGGAGACAGTCATCCAGCCGTGCTCGCGCAACTTGTAGCCCAGGTAGACATCCTCAGAGCCGTAGGGCTGGAACGCCTCGCCCTCCAGCCCGCCGATCTCGTCCAGGGCGACCCGCCGCGACATCAGGCAGTAGCCGCTGCACCAGGCCACCGGCACGACCATGCCCGGCACGTGGACGCACTGGATGAACGAGTCGTTGCGGTCGGAGGTGTAGACTGTGGCGAAAGCGCCGGTGGAGCCGGCATTGGGGTGGGATTCGAGGGCCTGGACCATCACCTGCATGAAATCGCCCCGCTCGATCTCGGTGTCGTTGTCCAGGAACAGCACGTACTCGCCGGAGGCCGCCTCCAGTCCGGCCTGGCGGCCGGCGACAATGCCCAGGTTGCGCCCGGCGAACAGGGGCCGCAGGCGGCTGTCCTGCCGCGCCAGGGAGCGCAACAGCTCCGGCGTGTCATCGGTGGAGCCGTTGTCCACCGCGATCACCTCGAAATCCGGATACTCGGTCCGCCCGAGAAGGCTCTCCAGGCAGCGCGTGGTGTGGTCGGAGCGGTTCCAGCAGAGCAGGACCACCGAGACCCGCCCCGGCCGGCCCGCGGGAGGCTGGCTTTTCAGCCAGGGCAGCTCGCCGCTGCGCAGGCTGGCCAGCCCCGGACTGAGCACCTGCGCCAGGGTGCGGAAACGGCCGAAAATCTCATCCGTGCCCAGGTCGGCGGGGCGCTTGCCCAGGAACTCGGAGGGCAGGTTGAGGTAGAGGTTGTCCGGGTCCCAGGGGTTGAACCCGCTCATCAGGGCGTTGATCACCCGGATGCTGTCGTACCCCAGGCCCGAGACCAGATAGAAATAGAGGTTCCACCAGGAGTAGAGTTTCTGGTCGATCGTGACCAGCACCTTGTTGTCCAGGACCAGATAGTCCTCGCGCCGCGTGGCCGGGGCGAGGAACTCGGCCAGGCCGTGGATGGCGGGGCGGTCGAAACCGAGCATCAGGCGGAAACGCGGGGAGTTGAGCAGCGGCCGCCAGTCGTGCAGGTACATGGACTTGCAGAGCAGGTCAGGGCGGGTCTCCACGGCGATGAGGTTCTGCTCGTCCCGCAGCGCCCGGAACACGTCGAAAAGCTGGTAGCCCATGCCGATCCCCAGCAGGATGACCACCCGCTTCTTCGCCGCCTCGATCTGACGCGCCGACTCCTTGATCAGGATCGAGTGCTGATTTTCATCCTGCACAATATAGGCGTAACGCCCGTCCTCGCTCCGGTACAGGCCGTCAAGCACCCCATTGACTATTTTCTGGCTGAGTTTACGATGAATGCCCGGGTAGCGCACACGGAGCAATCGGAGGTTGGTGAATAGAGTCGACAGGTCGGCGGTCATGAGATCAGGGGGTCCGGGGTTTTCCGCGCCATGCCCGAGGAAAACGACAAGACCCCGGCTCATACAAAGGTTGGCGGACCTTCATCTGAAACGGAAGCCTCAAGCGGTCGTTCTTCCCGGGCGCAATTTAACTTATCTGTAGTAATTATCGGCCGATCGGCTCCATGGTTTAGATAAAACATGCATTTGCAAACAGATCAATCGGTTGGTCGAGTGTTTGCCACAGTTTTGATTAACCGCCCCTCCTCCCGCCAACTCTTTCCCCCTTTCGGAGAGCCGGAAACGGTTGCGAGATTGCCGGTTTTCCTCTCTCCCGCGCTCCCCGGCCACGACTCATTAATTCGGCTTTATCAGCACAGTCTCACGCCGCCGAATTCGTTAACGAATAATCAACGAGTTATCCACAGCCCATACAGTTAATGGAATTTCCAGCAGATAAACGGGCGCTGATAACTTGACAGGGCTGAATTTATTTTCTTGCGTGAACTATTGTTACAGCAAAACAAGAAATAACAGTCATCTATGCCGGCGACCGGTTAAGCCTGTGGATAGATTGTGGATAATTCAAATTGCAGCCGGATTTTTCTGCCGTTTATCTCTCTTGTTCACACTCTTTACAACGGCATTTTTTTCAGCCGGCACAGGGACTGATGCAACAACTGATTTCCAGCCATGAAACAGCATGCCGAAACGTAAAAAACCGGGTGCGGCCCAAGCCGCACCCGGCTCCATGAAACACTGCAATAAGGACATTCACGACTTTTATTCCAAAAAACACACTCAATACAATCAGACTTCCAGCTTCCAGGGGGCACGGTAGTCGCGCATCAGCATGCGGTCCGCCTCGGGGTCGCCGGCGATACGCTCTGTCTCGGGATCGTATTGCAGGCTGCGCCCCAGGCGCAGGGCCAGGTTACCCAGGTGCGGGGTGGCCGAGGCCAGGTGCCCGTCCTCGATGTCCGAGGCGAAACGCTTGCGGGTCTTCAGGCAATCGATGAACGCTTTCACGTGCAGCGAGTGCTGCTCGCTCTCGCCGGCCGAGAACGCCGGGGACTTGTCGCAGGTCTCGTCACCCTTGTCCTCTTTCTCCGGACGGAAACTGTAGCCCTGACGGTTCAGATACAGGCTGCCGTCCGTGCCGTGGAACTCGATCCCGTACCCATGCCCGTCACCGCTCTCGCCGCTGCAGCGGCGGCACTCGTAGGTGAGGATGAATTCCGGGAACTCGTAGCACAGGATCATGGTGTCCGGGGTGTCGCGGTTGTCCTGCAGCCCGAATTTCTGCCCCATGCCGGTGACACGGCGCGGGCCTTTCTGCTTGGTGGCCCAGAGCACGATGTCGATCAGGTGGGTGCCCCAATCGGTGGGCCAGCCGCCGGCGTAGTCCCAGAACCAGCGGAAACTGGACCAGCGGTCGTCATCCACCACGCCGAAACGGTTGATGTTGAACGGCCGCATGGGAGCCGGTCCCAGCCACATGTCCCAATCCAATCCGGCGGGCGGCTGGCTGTCGGGCGGGTTGCCGATCCCCTTGGGGAACTCGTTGCCGTAGTTCCAGGTGCGCACCTCGGTCACACGGCCCAGCTTGCCGCTCTGCACGATCTCCACCGCGCGCTGGAAATGCTTGCCCGATCTCTGCTGGGTGCCCACACCCACCACGCGGTTGTATTTGCGCGCCGCCTCGACCATCTTGCGGCCCTCGGCCACGCAGACCGAGACCGGCTTTTCCACGTACACGTCCTTGCCGGCCTGGCAGGCCATCACGGTCATGGCCGGATGCCAGTGGTCGGGCGAGGCGATCATCACGCAATCGATATCCTTGAGCTCCAGCACCTTGCGGAAATCGGCGAAAGTTTTGGGCGCCGTCTTGCCTGCCTCGGCCAGGGCTTTGAGCCCCAGGTCGAGGTTGGGCTTGTAGCAGTCACAGACCGCGGCGATCTCGATCTCGGGGTTGGAGGCGAACGCCATCATGTTGGAGCGGCCCTGCTTGCCCGGTCCGATCACCCCGACCCGGATACGGTCATTGGCCCCGGCGGCTTTCTTGGCCGCGGCCCCCATCAGCGGCGCGGCGGTCAGGCCAGCGCCGGCCATGGCGAAAAATGCACCCGACTTGAGCAGTTCACGACGGTTCAGATTTTTCTTATCGCTGTGTTCGCTCATCGTTTGACGCCTCGCAGAGTGAGGGGAAAAGGTTATTTGTCCTTACAGATCGCCCAGAGCATACCACGCTGTATAGTGGTGCGGAACCCCGCGGCCTGCATCGAGACCGCGTCGTGGCCCAGCACGGTGTGGAACACGCGGCCCTTGCCGTAGGTCTTGACCATCAGGATCGGGTAGTCGGCCTGCTTGTCCCGGCTGAACGCGGTGGCCAGGACCTGGAAATCCGAGTACTTGGTCAGGTCGCGGTACAACTCGTCCGTGGTCGGGAAATCCTGCAGCCCGCGGGTGATGAAATGCTCCTTGTCCGTGATCTTGACCGTGTAGGGGCCGTAGTGGTCGTGCCCGGCGTGGTGCGTGTCATCCGTGCGCCAGAGAAGCCCCACCATGTCCTCGAACTCGTTCCAGCCCGGAAACGCGTTGTCGGCGCTGTGCACGATCCCTATCCCCATCCCGCCCTTGACCAGCGAGACCAGGGCCGCCTCCACCGGAGCGGGCCAGCGCTTGTCCGGGTAGGCCTGCATCACGATCCCGTCGTAGGCTTTCATCCCCTCGGTGGTCAACACCCAGGGGTCCTCGGTCACTACCACCTTGAAACCGCCCTCCTCCAGGTCCTTGCGCAAATCGGGCAGGCTGGAGCGCCAGTCGTGGAAGGGGTCGGTCCCGCTGATCAGCAGCAGGGTCGCCACCGGCTCAGCCTTCTTTTCCTCGGCCCTGACAAGCGAGAAACAAGCGATGGTCGTTGTGACCAGAACGAACAGGATTCTGCTGCGCATAGCCGCTGTCTCCGGAAACAGGGGTTTGGGTTACTCGCCGAAAGCCTCATCGAATACGGTGGCCGAGGGCGGGAAATCGACATTGCGCACGAACTCGCAGGCCTCGGCGGCCCCGTGCTCGCGGTCCATGCCGGCATCCTCCCACTCCACCGAAAGCGGTCCCTTGTAGCCAATACGGTTCAACTCGCGGATGATCTCCTCGAAATTGACATCCCCGCGCCCGAGGCTGCGGAAATTCCAGCCCCGTCCGGCCTCATCGAAATTGAGGTAGCTGCTGATAATCCCCGAAGTGCCGTCTAAGGTGACAATGGCGTCTTTCATGTGCACGTGGAAAATGCGGTCGCCGAACTCCTGGATGAAACGCACCGGGTCGATCCCCTGCCAGTGAAGGTGGCTGGGGTCGAAATTGAACCCGAACTCGGGGCGGTTGTCGATGGCCTTGAGGGCGCGGCGGGTGGTGACAATGTCGTAAGCGATCTCGGTGGGGTGCACCTCCAGGGCGAACTTGATCCCCTCGGCGGCGTAAACGTCCAGGATAGGATTCCAGACCTCGGCGAATTTCCTGTACCCGTCGTCGATCATTTTCCTGCTCACCGGCGGGAAACTGTAGGTCAGGTGCCAGATCGGCGAGCCGGTGAACCCGTTGACCACGCCCACGCCGAATTTCCTGGCCACCTTGGCCGCTTTTTTCTGGGCCTCAACGGCCCACTTGCGCTGGCCCTCCGGGTCACCGGCGAGGCTCTTCGGGGCGAACCCATCCGAGCGCCCGTCGTTGTTGAGGTCCAGCGTTAGCTGGCCCGACAGGTGGTTCGAGATGGCCCAGCACTTGAGGCCGTACTTTTCGAGGGTCTTTTTCTTGTTGCTCAGGTAATCCGGCTCGGCAAGGGCCTTGTCCAGCTCCATATGGTCGCCCCAGCAGGCCAGTTCGAGGCCGTCATAACCGAAATCGCGCGCCTTGGCGCACAAGGTCTCAAAAGGCAGATCGGCCCACTGGCCGGTGAAAAGTGTTACCGGACGTCCCACGCTGCGCCTCCTTGTCATCTTATACTGAATGGTAAATGCAAGGGCCCGCCGTCTGGGCGAGCCCTCTCTGTGTGTCGTCAGAATTTCTTGAACGCCGTCCACTTGGCCTGGCTCTTCGCGCTTTCGATCACGGTCTCGATGAAAGCCAGCCCCCGCACCCCGTCCTCCACGCCCGGATGGTCCAGGCGCGGACTGATTTTCCGGCCGGATTCGACCTCGCGGATCGAGGCGACCGCGCCCAGGTAGGTGTTGCCGAAGGACTCGATGTAGGCCTCGGGGTGTCCGGGCGGGATACGGCAGCCCAGGCGCGCGGCCTCGCTAAGGTAGCCCTGGCCGCGGCTGAGGATTCTGGCGGGCCCGTCGTTCGAGATCACCTCGAGCTGGTTCGGGTGCTCCTGCGCCCAGAACAGGGAGGCTTTCTCGCCGTAGACCCGGATCTTCAGGTTGTTCTCCTCGCCCGAGCAAATCTGGCTGGCGTGCAGGAGGCCCCGCGCGCCGCCCTGGTAGTGGATCAGCACGTTGACATCGTCATCCACCAGTCGCCCGGAGGCGAAAGTGGTCAGGTCGGCGCAGAGTTCCTCGATCTCCAGCCCGGTGATATAGTGCACCAGGTTGGCGCAGTGCGAACCGATATCGCCCAGGCAGCCGGCCGGGCCGGCCTGCTTGGGATCGGTGCGCCAGGAGGCCTGCTGCGAGCCCTCCAGCTCCACGCGCTTGAGCAGCCAGCCCTGGGGATATTCCACGATCACTTTCTTGACCGCGCCGATCTCGCCCGCTGCGACCATGGCCTTGGCCTGTTTGGCCATCGGGTAGCCGGTGTAGTTGTGGGTCAGCACGAACACCTTGCCGCTTTTCTTGACGATCCCGCGCAGCTCGATCGCCTGCTCCAGGCTGATCGTCATGGGCTTTTCGCAGACCACGTGAAACCCGGCCTCCAGGAAAGCCTTCGCCACCGGGAAATGCATGTTGTTCGGGGTGACTACCGAGACAAAATCGATCCGCTTGTCGGCTGGCAGGGCAGCCTCTGCCGCGGCCATCTCGGCGAAAGTTCCGTAGCAGCGGGTCGGGCAGAGGTAGAGGCTCTCCACCCCGTAACGCCGTCCGCGCTCCGGGTCGACATCGAACGCGCCGGCTGTCAGCTCGATCTGGCCGTCCATCAGCGCGCCGCGACGGTGCACGGCGCCGATGAAAGCGCCCTCTCCGCCGCCAACCATTCCCATTCTGAGTTTTCTCTTGAGGATATCTGTCGGCTGGCTTGCCATTGCAGCTCACCTCACGTGAATTGAATTGTTATGGCAGGAAAAGACTTATAAAGATCAGGGAAGAATAATCGGGTCTTGTGCCGAACCAAACATAGAGGGGCGTCCGGGGTTTGTCAACCGCATTCTGGGGCGATCTGGCAGTTGAAATCGCACGGCCCCGCCAAGGCTGGATTCACCCCCGGCTTAAGTCTTGACAGGCGGAGCGGCAGTATTTATTTTTTACACTCCTTGCTTCGGAGGCAGGGTTTCTTTTAAAAAGTTATTCCCCAGTAGCTCAGTCGGTAGAGCAGGTGGCTGTTAACCACCGTGTCGCTGGTTCGAGTCCGGCCTGGGGAGCCAATTATAAAACCGCTGAATCAAATCGGCGGTTGGTTAACACGAGACCCTGGAGGCAAAAGCTTCCGGGGTCTCGTTGTTCATGCGCCTCTCCGACGGGCATTGGAGAGAAATCCGCATTTCTCACTCCCCTACTCCATTCCGAAAATCATCCTTTCGGGGTCTACCTTAATTGTGTTCTCTTCCTACGGATTCTCAGATTCTCAGGTTCTCGGGTTAATGAGAAAGCCTGCTTAACAGGTCGGTTGATCTCTAATCTCTCGTGTATAATAAAGTTGTATAACCAGCAAATACAACCCGATTATTCTGCAGTTCAAAAAAAATCAAGCCGTTACTGACTTGTTCCATTTTGCCGGCAGCAACTTTCCCTCTTTTATAACCCGTGGTAATAAAGCGCTGGTGTGGACCAGTTATGTAAACGACTACATCCTCATTGCTAAAAAGAGGCTCTCCATATTCTTTTAGAATCGTTTCCCTGCTCATTCGAAGAAGATGCTCCAAGCAAGCGACTAATTCCGGGTCCAGTGTTGTGATTACGTACCTTCTGGAGTACATCCAGAATGCTCCTTATTGTTTCGCATATAACTATTTATTGCTTGAAAGAGAGGATTGTTCAGACCATCCCGCTTTCCAGAATAACCAGTGGCCATTGCATCACATTCATTATCATTCGAATCAACGTATTTAACAAGCGTTTCGCCATCATAAAGAAACATTTCTCCGGACAAATTGTTATATTTAAGGTTAAAATCATAGTCGTCATAATTTTCCTTCGAAATCAAAGTGTCCTCATTTTCACCATTGTCTTCCCAAATTTGCAGCGCGCCATCTGTGTTTGATTTCAAATAAATAGACATTTGCCCTCCGCCTAAAATCAGATTAACCGCACAAGAGTATCAGCTACTGAGCTATCCGAAGAGCCATATCTCCAGCAAAAACAACCCTGTTGTTTTCTATCTCAAAGAATAATATTCCATTTCCGACGCGCCCTATGGAATTGCGCTCCCAGATATTCTTTGGAATATCCAATAATCTGTATTCGAAGAACCTATCGTGAGAAGCTGTGATGTATATAATAATGTCTTTGTTTTCGAAAAATGGAGTGCCGTAATATTTTATTACGGAGGATCTATCAAAGCTCAGAAGGCGCTTTGCGCAATCCCCGATCTCTGCATCAACTGTCGTCAAATGGCTTTTGAGGTTTTTGAATTGTTTGGCAGAAAAGAAATAGCTTGTAGACAACCCACCTTCTACTCCAGGCACTATTATAACGCAATACTGTTGACCATTCATTTCCGATGAAAAGAAGATATGTTTTTCATACAGAGAGCATTCCGTATCATAGTATGTTATGGTCGTATCGTAATTGATACCTTTGCTTTGTAACAGATCAACAGTATTCGTTTCTATCCAATTGCCATATAACGGCTTGTGCGGGCCAGGATGATAATCAATATAAAAACCCCTTGATGCGTTTTGAAAACCGCTTTTATCGCCATTAAGATCAAGAGGCAAACAGGATAGAGCACTTTTAAGCGAAAGCGAGGGGCCGTCAACGAATTTGAATTCGTCCAATGCCTTGTAGAGAAGGAAATGGCAGATGTATTTACTCACACTATCTGCATGAATATAATTAAAATCACCTGAAGCAGAGCTCTCTTGCCATTTATCCTTGTTAACGTCATCCGGGAATAAGAAGAAGTAACCTTTTTGTGCTGATTTGCCAATATAGCCTGTACTATTATTTATTTTGAAAGAAAGCACATACTTATTATCAGCATAAGGAAGCATTTGCCTTATTCTATTGTGAAAAACATATCCAAGATAAGTGGTATCTTCTATCCTGTACACTTTGAACCAGTTGTTCTGGTCTGAAAAGAAAAGAACTTTCTCATCTTGGAGAAGTGTATCCACCACCTCATACTCCACTCCCGGCCCTTTGCGCACAAAGGAGTAACC
>JAJFUG010000174.1 GCA_021372515.1 bacterium | reverse complement strand
CCTGGAGGACCACGCCTTCGAGCTGGGCTACGTGCCCGACTGCGACGGCGACCGGGGCAACGTGGTGGTCCTGGACCCCCAGGGTGTGGCCCGGCCCCTGGAGGCCCAGGAGGTGTTCGCCCTGGCGGTGACTGCGGAACTATCTTTCCTCGCCGCCTCGGATGTTGTAAGTTACGACAGCAGCGGCACCCCCTCGCGCCGTCTGGCGGTGGTGGTCAACTGCTGCACCTCCTCGCGGATCGAGCTGATCGCCCAGCGTTTCGGCGCTCAAGTGTTCCGCTCCGAGGTGGGCGAGGCCAACGTGGTCGGCCTGGCCGAGCACCTGCGCCACGCCGGCTGGCTGGTGCGTATCCTGGGCGAGGGTTCCAACGGCGGCAACATCACCCACCCCTCGCGGGTGCGGGATCCCTTGAGCACGGTGCTGGCCCTGGTCAAGCTGCTGCGCCTGGAGGGGGTGCTCGAACAGTGGGCGCTTCGCTCCGGGGGCGCGCTGACAGCTGGCTGCCGCAGCCTGGACTGTATCCTGGAGTCGCTGCCCCGGCGTTTCTCTACCGGGCAGTATGAGAGCCGGGCCGTGCTGCCCATCGCCAGCCGCGACCACGACCGTCTGAAGACTGTCTACGAGCGGCTGTTCTCCGAGCGCTGGGACTCGTTCCGGCGCGGCCTCGGGCAGAGTCTGGGGGCGGCCGGGTACGGGTTCGTGAACTACGAGGGCCAGCGCGCTTTCTCCGGGCCGGGAGGCCGCAGCGCCGGCGGACGGGGCGGGTTCAAGGTGCTCCTGACCGACCGGGAGGGCCGCGACACGGCCTGGATCTGGATGCGGGGCAGCCGCACCGAGCCGGTGTTCCGCGTGATGGCCGATGTGGCGGCCTCGCGGCGGCAGGAAAACGAACTGTTGGACTATCATCGCGCGCTCCTGGTCGAGGCGGACCGTATCGCCGCCGGCGGGAGCGGCTGAAATGCAACGTAAGACACCGAACCGGGATCACGGATGCGAGCCGATCTTCACCTGCACAGCAGTTTCTCGGACGGGCGCCACAGCCCGCGCGAGATTTTCTCCTTCGCCGCCCATGGCGGCCTGGACCTGATCTCGGTCACGGACCACGACACGGTCAATCATATCCCGGAATGCCGGCGCCAGGCGGACAAGGCCTGGTTCCCGTTCATACCGGGAGTGGAGTTCAGCACGGGATTCGAGGGCCGGGACATCCACGTGCTGGGCTACGCAGTGGACATCGAGGACACGGCGCTGCTGGAGCACCTGGGGCGCTCGCGCCGCCGACGCATGGAGCGCGCCCACCGCATCCTGGGCCTGCTGGACCAGCGCAATATCCACATCCCCACCGAGGAGCTGGACCGCATCCCCACCGACCAGACCGTGGGACGGCCCATTATCGCCCGCCTGCTGATCAAGTATAATTATGTCAGGAGCTTCAAGGAGGCCTTTGTCCGGTTCCTGGGCGTGGGCGCCCCGGCCTATGTGGAGTATGAGCTGACCGACACCCGGCGGGTGATCCAGCTAATCCACAACGCAGGCGGGATCAGCGTGCTGGCCCATCCCAACCCCGAGGGCTACGAGCCGCTGGTGGAGAGCCTGGCCGCGGAGGGGCTGATGGGGGTGGAGGTCTTCCGTCCGCAACTGAGCCCGACCCAGGTGCAGAATGTCGAGGCTTTCACGCGTCAGCTCGGGCTCATCGCCACCGGCGGCTCGGACTGGCACGAGAACCTGCCCCTTTTCCGCCTGGGTGATTTCCACCTTGAATCCGCCCCCATCCGACCTTTCCTCGAGCTGGTGAGCGCGCGGGTCGAGCTGGAGGTGGAGTACTGAGATTTATCCCGCCTGTGCTCTCTGCCTTCGGGGTTTGCCGCCGCATTTCTGGAACTATCGAGCCTGTTCCGGGGGATTACAGTCCGTGGAAGAGTCGCGCGAAAGCAGCGGGGCCGGACCTTTCCGGCCTGTCGCGGCGGAGGAATCCTCCGCCTCCCGTGTGCCCGCACTCGGCGCGGCCCTGCGGACCGTGGCCGGCACGCTGCTTTTCCTGGCGCTGGCGGCGTGGCTCAGCCTGCACGGCCTGATGCCGCTGAGCGGGCTGTCACAGGGGCGGTTCGCCTGGGCGGTGACCCTGGAGGTCGTGAGCCTGGGCTTGCCGCTCGCGGTGCTGTTCGGCCGCGGCAAATACGACCTGGGTCCCAGCCTAAGCCTGCGGGCGCCGCGTGCCATGGCCCTGGCCGGTGCAGTGCTGATCGGCTCGGGGCTGGTTAGCCTGGCCCCGCAGGTTGAGGCCTGGCAGGCGCGGGTTTTCCCACCGCCCGAGGGCTATCTGGAGGGCCTGAGCGAGATGCTGCGCGCCCCGGATACAGCATCCTTTGTCCTGGCCCTGGCCGGACTGGCCCTGGCCCCGGCGTTCCTGGAGGAGGTCCTGTTCCGCGGCCTGCTACAGGGCGCGGCCCGACGCCGGTTCGGGTCCGGCGCGGCGATCCTTCTGAGCGGGGTGCTGTTCGGGCTGTTCCATCTGGACCTCTACCGTTGGCCCACCCTGGCCCTGATCGGCCTTCTCCTGGCCTGGGTCGCCGAGTCGGGCGGCTCGCTCTGGCCGTCGGTAGCCACCCACCTGGTCAACAACACCCTGGCCCTGGTCCTGGTCAACTGCGCGTCCGGGACAGAGCAGGCCTGGGTGGACTCGATGGAAGATGTCCCGGCGCCCTGGCTGGCAGTCGGGGCGGGCTGCCTTCTGGCGGGAGGGTTTCTGGTCCGGCGCGCCGGCCGCCCCGGACAGAGCGCCGGCGATGCAAGCTCCGCTCCGGGATGAACGGAGAGCGGCAAAAGAAATGAAACTATTCGGGCGATTCGTTTGTCATAGATAACAAGCGCCCGTAACAAGGGCCTGTCTGTCCTGTCAACAACATTCAACTATGTCAACGCCAGGTGCGAACGCAAGCGGAGGTTCATCGATGCAGCGTACAGGTTTGCATGCCATTGTTCTGACCGCGGTGCTGCTGGCCGCGGGCGCGGCTTCCGCCGCGGCCCGGACGGGCCAGGCCGCCGAACAGACGGCGGCCGCCCGCGGCCAGGGCCTTCTGGATTCCCCGGTGCCCTATTACCACGACTACAACCTTTCGGTCCTGTTCCCGGTCAGCCACGGCATCGCCGAGGCCGTTGTCGCCCAGGGCGCCGCCGGGGACGAGGGGCCGACCCTGTCGCTCAAGGACTGCATCGAGCGCGCCCTGGCCGACAGCCCCAACCACCGCAAGGTCAAGGAAAATCTGCGCGCCGCCACCGGCGAGCTGCTCAGCGCCTGGGGCAACTACCTGCCCACCCTGAGCAGCGGGTTCGGCATGGGCCAGACCAACCGTAACAGCTCCTATGTCGATCAGAGCGGCATTGTCCGCACCAGCGGTGGTATCAGTAAAAGCTCCTATGGCCAGTTGAATTTCAATCTTACTCTCTTCAACCGCGCCGAGCATTACTTCGATATGCGCAACGCCAGGTTTTTCAAGGATGAGCGTATCAGCCGGATCTACAGCTCCGAGTTGGGCCTGGTCAACCAGGTGCGCCAGGGTTATTTCAATGTCCTGCGCAACAAAAAGCTGCTCCTGGCCGCCCAGCGCCAGGCCGACCAGCGGCGCGAGCAGCTCCGCCTGGCCGAGGCGCGTTTTTCCGTGGGCTCGGTGACCCGTCTGGATGTGCTCCAGGCCCAGATCGAGGTGCGTAACGCCGAACTCCAGATCGTCCAGTACGAGAACACCCTGGCCACCTCGCGCATGGACCTGAACCGCTCCATGGGTGGCAAGCTGGAGGCCCAGTACTCGCTGGTGGATGATTACGACGTCAAACGCATCGAGCTGAACGCCGATATACTGTGCGCCGAGGCGGTGAAAAACCACCCGGACATCAAGACCCTCGAACTGCAGATACACCAGCAGCAGAACAACCTCTGGATGGGACGTCTGGCCTACCTGCCCAACCTGAGCACCGGAGCGAACTACTCGCGCAGCAAGGACGGGCTGGACTTCTTACCCAACCAGGTGCAGAGCCGCGG
This sequence comes from bacterium, assembly GCA_021372515.1. Taxonomy (NCBI): domain Bacteria; species bacterium. Next base: position 14,142 of record JAJFUG010000174.1, on the reverse strand, counting down.
CCTGAGCATTTCGCTCGGTTGGAACATCCTCGACAGCTTCTCCCGGTTCCGTTCCAACCGGAACACCGAAATCTCCCTGAACAACCTGAACCTCGACCTGGCCCAGAAACGGCTGGACATCGAGCGCGAGGTGCGAGCCGGGCTCCTTGAGCTGGACCGCCTCTACCAGCGCCATGTCACCCTGGGCGAGAGCGAGAGCCTGGCCTCCCAGTCGCTGGAGCTGCAACAGGAGCGCTACCGTCTGGGCGCCTCCAGCCTGCTGGACCTGCGCCAGGCCCAGGTCGACTACTCCCAGGCCGAGGTCAACTACATCAACTCGATCTACGACTACCACATCGAGCTGAGCCGGCTCAGCCTCAACGTGGGGCGCGACCTGAGCGGGCAGTTCGGCAACTGAGCGGTCGGGCGCACCGGAGGCACAGCAAGGGCGGGACTTGAGCTAAGTCCCGCCCTTTTTCTGCTCAATTGTGGGGCTCAGGTATGAAAAATAACGATCTCCACATCCGGCGGGCTTGACTGGAGGGATGGCGTCAGATATATAATAAACATCCGGGTTCTCGGCGGATCAGGATTCCCGGCGAATTTAAGGCCCGCGGTAGGTTTTTGGATGATTTTTTCTCTTAAAGGTGAAATTTTTCTTCAATAACCTTGAAAACGGCTACTTCAGGCTTGACAAGCGGCTTTAAACCGTTATACACTTAGCAAAGGCGCACCGTTAAAAGATCTGGGGAAAGAAGAGGATTTCCGGCCGTATAAACGTTCGTGTCCCCCGCCACTCACAACTTTTTTCTGGAGGATTTCTCCATGACTAAGGCCGAACTGATCGATGCCGTGGCCGCAGGTGTTGGCATTTCCAAAAAAGCCGCCGGAGAGGCTATCGACAGCGTGTTCGACAACATCACCAAAAGCCTGAAGAAGGGTGGCAAGTACACCCAGGTGGGCTTCGGGACTTTCTCCGTGGTCACCCGGAAAGCGCGCGAGGGCCGCAACCCGCAGACTGGCAAGACCATCCGCATCCCGCAGCGCAAGGTTGTCAAGTTCACCTCCGGCAAGGCCCTCAAAGAGACAGTCTGAATCTGAAAGATAAAAGACCCAAAACAAACGGCGCCAGACTGAACTGAGTCTGACGCCGTTTGTTTCAATGGCACTTGTCAGGACAACCTTATTTCTTACCGGCTTCCTTGTCCTGTCGCTCGATCTTGTGCGGCCGGCTCTTACCGAATGTGCCGCGGTAGATCTTGCCGCGCTTGGTCCTTTTGTCGCCTTTGCCCATCCCAGTTCTCCTTCGGGTTTGTCGCCAGGTATATACATATAAATTAAGGCCCGTGGCCGGGCCGTGTTTCTTGTGCCCCTTCCGGGATTGGATTAAAATAACTGTTTATTCCTCAAGTGGCAAGAGCCGGCCGCCGGGACAAAGGCTCCGCCGGGGTGCAGGCCCATCGCGGGGAGATGTGAAGTCCGCCCGGATCGCAGGGAGGCAGGATGGAAGACAGCGCAGTTGAAACAGTCGGGCCGCTGCTGGATGTACGGGGCCTGACAGTGACCCTGGCCTCGGGTGTCCGGGCGGTCGAGGGCGTGGATTTCACGCTCGGGGCCGGGGAATGCCTGGCTCTGGTGGGCGAAAGCGGCTGCGGCAAGACCCTGACCGCCCTGTCCCTGCTGCGGGCCGTGCCAGAGGATGTGGGCCGCTCGGAGGCCGAACGCATGGCGCTGGAGGGGGTCGAGTTGAACCGGCTGAGCCCGGCCGGGCTGCGCCGGGTGCGCGGCGGGCGGATCGCCATGGTGTTCCAGGACCCCTCGGCCGCGCTCGACCCGCTTTTCAAGGTCGGGGAGCAGATCGTGGAGACATACCGCGCCCATCACCGGGCCGGACGGTCCGAGGCCGTAGCTCAGGCCCTCGGGGCTCTGGCCGCGGCGGGGATCCCCGACAGCCGCCGCGTCTTCGGCAGCTACCCGCACCAGCTCAGCGGCGGGCAGAAACAGCGCGCCGTGATCGCCATGGCCCTCGTGACCGGGGCCGCCCTGCTGATCGCGGATGAGCCCACCACGGCGCTGGATGTCACCGTGGAGCGTCAGATAATCGAGCTTCTGGCCGGCCTGTGCACCACACGCTCGCTGGCCCTGCTCCTGATCAGCCACAACCTGCACCTGGTGCGCAGCCTGGCCCGCCGCGTGGCGGTGATGTACTCCGGGCAGATCGTGGAATGCGCCCCGGCCGCGGAGCTGTTCTCCGCTGCCGCGCACCCTTACACCCGCGCGTTGCTGGACTGTATCCCCCAGCCGGATGGCACTCTGCGCAGCATCGGCGGTCAGCTGCCCGCTCCGGGCGCCTGGCCCGCGGGCTGCCGTTTCCGCGACCGTTGCGCTCTGGCCGTATCGGGCTGCGAGCTGCCCCAGGCGCTCCGTCCGCTCGACAACCGGCCAGGACGCCTGGTGCGCTGCCATCGCGCCGGGGCGACAGAAAGCGGGGCGGGATGAAAGACGACAAACCCCTGGTCGAATGCCGGGCCCTGGTCAAGGGCTACGGCCGCAACTGCGCCCGGGCGGTGGACCGGGTGGACCTGAGCCTGGCCCCGGGCGAAACATTGGCCCTGGTGGGCGAGAGCGGCTGCGGCAAGAGCACCACCGGCCGTCTGCTGCTGGCCCTGGAGCGGCCGGACTCGGGCAGCGTCAGTTTCGACGGGGTCGAGCTGAGCGCGCTGGGAGCGGGACCGCTGCGCCGCCTTAGAAAGCGGATGCAGATGGTGTTCCAGGACCCCCTGGGCTCGCTAAACCCGCGTTTCACGGTCTTCCGGACCCTGGCCGAGCCGCTGCGCCTGCATGCCGGCCTCGATGGCGGCCCGCTGCGCGCGCGGGTGGAGGAGCTCCTGCGCTGTGTCGGCCTGGACGCGGCGCACGCCGGGCGTTTCCCCCACGAGTTCAGCGGCGGCCAGCGCCAGCGGGTGGCCATCGCCCGGGCCATCGCCGCGGGGCCCGATTTCGTGGTGGCCGATGAGCCGGTCTCGGCCCTCGACCTTTCGATCCAGGGCCAGATACTGACTCTTCTGTTGCAGCTCAAGCGCTCGCTGGGTCTGACTCTGCTGTTCATCTCGCACGACCTGGGCGTGGTGCGGGCGATAAGCGACCGGGTGGCGGTGATGCGCCGCGGACGGGTGGTGGAGCTGGCCGACACGGCCGAACTGTTCGGCTGTCCGCTGCACCCCTACACCCGCACACTGCTCGCCTGCGCCGGTCTGGATGGGGGCTTGGGCGGGGGCGGGGGCCGGGGCGGGGCCCCGGATGGCTGCGCCTGGTCGGATGACTCACAATTCGACTCCGCGGCAGTTGTCCCGGACCTGGTTGAGCACTCCACCGGCCACTGGGTCGCCCTGAAAAAATAGCAGTTTTGAGGGCAGGCAACATTCCCGGCTCGGATTCGTTCGATTAGCGTATTAACCCTCGGAAAGTTAAAACATTCGGGACCGCGTCGTGTATCACAGGTTGTGGAGTGCGGGTTCCAGTTTTTCTGTTTGTGCTAAAAATTGCTTGACAAGTATTTTAGCGGATAGTAGTTTAGAAAACCTTAATCAACCGGGAGCTATCTCTAATAAGTCTAAAGAATTGCCTGCCTTTCTTCTTCTTACCCCTAATTTTAAGGTGGAGGTCGAGGTATAATGATTAATTGGCTTCTGTATAACAACCTGAGCCAGTGGTTCTTCTCCACTCCGTTCGGAGACTTCTGTGTAAAGGGCGGAATTTTCATGATTCCCCTGGCTATCTGCTCCATCTGGGGTCTGGCAATCGTCATCGTGAAGTACACCACCTTGACCATGGCCAGTGTCAAGACCCGCCGCCTGCTCAAACAGGTCAATGCTTTCATGGCTGAAAAGAACATCCAGGGCGCGGTCGAGCTGTGTGAGAACACCGAGGGCCCGGTGGCCGCGATCATGCTGGCCGGTCTGCGCAAGGTTAAAGAGGGCAGCGAGCGCGTGCTCAAGGCCATCGAGAACACCGGCACCATCGAACTGGCCTTCCTGGAGCGGGGTCTTATCTCCATGGCTACGATCATCTCGGTGGCCCCGATGTTCGGGTTCCTCGGGACGGTGTCCGGTATGATCAACGCCTTTGCCGTCATCGAGAAGATGGGTGAAGTCAGCCCGCAGGCCGTGGCTGGCGGTATCAAGGAAGCTCTGATCACCACCGCCGCCGGTCTGACCATCGCTCTGCCGGTGCAGATGTTCCATAACTATTTTGTCACCAAGATCGACCGCCTGATCCTGGACATGGAGGAAAGCTCCCAGAATATCGTCGAGGCCGTGATTGAGCTGGAGAACAAGGCCAAGTAAGTTTCGCGGCCCCGCTGATTCGTCCTGTGCGCTGTCAGTCTGCACTGGGCGGGTCAGGCCAGCACATACCTTTACGATAAGCTGGATAATTCCCTTACAGGGATTCAGCGGATCTGCCGGAGGGCGATTTAATGCTGTTGAGAAAAAAAGATAAAGGCATGCCCGAGTGCCCGACCTCATCCTTGGCCGATATCGCATTCCTGCTGCTGATCTTTTTCCTCGTCACCACGACGTTCAACGAGGAAAAGGGCCTTGAAATGCTGTTGCCCGAGTCCAAGGCCGAGGAAGTCCAGATCAGTCAGAAGAACATGCTCCATATCATGGTCCAGCCGGATGGACGGGTCGTGCTGAAAAAGGGCAAAAACCCCGAGGAGCCCCCGATCCCGGTCGATGGTCTGGCCGAGCGGATGCGGCAGGAGATTTCGCTCAACCCGAAGGTCATTGCCGCGGTCAAGACCAGCCCGGATGCCACCTACAACATGATGGTCCAGGTGCTGGACGAGCTGCAGGAGGCCGAGGCCACCCGGATTTCCCTGCAGATGCTCGGGGAATGACGTTTCGGGTCCGGAACGACGGGTGCGCCGCCTGAGCGGCCGCTGCCGCACGTTCGCGGTAATACCGATTGAAAGGAGCCGAAGGTGGATGTACGTTCAAAAAAGATGGGGGGATTCAAGCGGAAAAGCGGCGTAGGAGCCACCGTGCCCACCGGCTCGCTGGCCGACATCGCTTTCCTTCTCCTCATTTTCTTCCTGGTTACGACGGTGTTCCGCAAGGAAACCCCGTTGAAGATCGCCTGGCCCGAGGCGACGGCCCTGAAAAAGACCGAATTCAAGAGTAAAAATATTCTGCATGTCTGGGTGAACAAGGACGACCCTTCCACGCCTGGAATCAACGAGGAAGGCTTGGTGTACGTCGATGACGTCGCCTACAACCTCGCCGATCCCGCGCGTCAGAGCGCTTTGGTCGAGAAGCTGAAGCTCGAATCGGCCAACCGGAAAGGCAAGATCCTGATCGCCTTCCGCGCCGACCGCGATCTGAATTACCGTAAGATCAACGTGGCTCTCGAAATGCTCAAACAGGCCAACACCGTTCAGGTCATGTTCGCCACCAACCTGGAAAAAGAAACCCTGGACCTGAGGAGATAGGGGGCCAAATATGGCTGAAAACAGCACTCCCAAGTCCGGCAGCGTCAAGGTTGTCGAGAGCGCGAACTTCCGTTTCAAGCAGCGCTACGGTAAGTTTTTCGCGATCAGTGTATTCCTCTCGCTGTTCGGTCATATAACGTTCATCATCGCCACTCCCTCGTTCAGCGGCGAGGTGGCTATGCGTGAAGAGTCCGCGATGGAGGCCCTCGAGCTTCCGCCTGAGGTCGTCATCCCGCCTCCGCCCAAGGCCCTGGCCAAGCCCAGCGTGCCTATCGCCGCGCAGGAAGAGGTCAACGAGGACATCACCATCGATGAAACCACTCCGCCCCCGCCCGACCTGATCCCGGAAGTCCCGGTTCAGGAGGAAAAGGTGGAGGTTGAGGAGTTCCTGATGGTGGCCGAGGTGATGCCCAAGCTCAAGAGCATGCCTCCGCGGCCCGAGATGCCCTCGTACATAGCCCGCGCCCGGGTCAACGTGACCACCAAGATCGAGTTCTTCGTCACCAAGACCGGTGATGTCGACCCGCAGCGCACCAAGATCGCCGTCTCCTCGGGCTACCCCGAGCTGGATCAGATCGCGGTGGAATGGGCCAAGCAGATGAAGTTCCATCCCGCCCTCAACCGCGGCGAGCCGGTCGCGGTCAGAATGGCGATGCCCATTGTCTGGAAATCGAAGTAAGACCGGGCTGGATAGCTGCACGTTCGAAGCGCCCCTTTGCTTTCAGTGAAGGGGCGCTTTTTTTTCGGGATAATGCCCACTGGACCGGCTTTTCGGCTTGCTCACGCGTTTATCCCACTTGACACCCGCTTCGCTTTTCGGGTAAAATAAAAAGCCCTCCAGGGTTTGCCGCCCGTGGGGAGCGCATTCCTTTGCCGGGGCCTGTCCGGCCCGGTGTGACCGATACTTTTCTCCTGAATACCAGCTAACCCTCAATCGAGCGCCCCCCGCCGATGAGACCTGCTCCCAGCCTCGCCCTTATCTTCCTGCTGACCCTGCTGCCGCTCGGCCTTCTGGCGCAGAGCAGCGGAAAGATCGATGGCACTGTCACCGACAAGGAGAGCGGCCAACCCCTGGCCGGCTGCCAGGTGCGGGTCGAGGGGACCACCCTGGGCAATATAACGAACGCCAAGGGTTACTTTTTCATACTGAATGTTCCGCCCGGCGAGCACAGCCTCGGTTTCGGCTACACCGGCTACACCTCGGCCCGGGTCGAGGGCGTGCGGGTCCAGGCCGGGCAGACAATCACCCAGGATGCCTCCCTGCAGCAGGCTGTGATCGAGCTGGAGGCCCTGGTGGTGGAGGCCTCGCCCGAGCCGCTGGTCCCCCGCGACAACGTGCAGAGCAAGCAGCGCCTGGACAGCGATTTCTCCGAGTCCATGCCCGTGGAACGCATCGAGGACGCCCTGGCCCTCAAGGCCGGAGTGGTGCAGAACGAGGCCGGACGGTTCAGTATCCGCGGCAGCCGTCTGGGCAGCGAGGCGGTCTACATCGACGGTATCCTTGTCCGCTCGTTCAGCGAGCAGCCCTATGCCAGCGACCGTCTTAGCACGGACAACACCCCCCTGGTGGTGGGCCGCAACTCGGTCGAGGAAGTCAATGTCATCACCGGCGGGTTCAACGCCGAGTACGGCCAGGCCGAAAGCGGTGTGATCAACATTGTCTCGCGCGAGGGCGGAACCACCTACACCGGAGCGGTGCAACTGATCAGCGACGCTCCCATGCCGCGCGGCAGCGACTACGGCCATAACGAGCTCTCTTTCGAGGCCGCCGGGCCGCTGCCCCTGCCCGGGTTCGCCGGGTTCTTCCTCTCGGCCGAGGCCACCGGCCTTGCCGATGCCAGCCCTGCACCCAGCGGCGGCCAGGGCGGTTTCCGGGGCGTGGACCGGCGCTTTGTCGACCGGCTCAACCGCAGCCTGGCTGAGCTCGGCCTCTACGACCCCTCTTCCTCGGCCGCACGCAAGGTGGGCCTGCTGGATGCGGATGCCATCGCGCCCGGGGTGCAGGAGCTTTCGGTCAACTCCTTCGCCGATGTCTACTGGGAGGACCGCAACGGGGACGGCCTGCCCGAGACCCGCGTGCTCGACCCGGAGGGCGTCTACACCAGCCCCAACCCGGCCCGTCTGCCCGGCAACTCGGGCGACCTCTATTCCACGAGCGGCAAGTTCACCTGGTACGCCCACACCGGCCTTAAATTCCTGGCCAGCTACATGGGCTCGCGCAATCAACGTCTGTATTACCAGCACGCCAACCTTTTCAACGCCCCGGAGCGCCGCAACGCCGGCGAGCGCGTGCGCTCCTCCAACGCCATCGTGGGCCTGGACTGGACTGTCCACCAGAGCGCCGAGCGCAGCGTGGGCCTCATTCTGCGCGCCAGCCGCTACCGCAGCAAGACCAACGGCGGGTCGCTGAGCGCCGGATCGGTCAACCGCAGCGCCTGGGGCGGGTTCGGACTGTCGAATCTGACTTTTATCGACGAGGGCCGCACCGCCCTTGAGGACGCTTACCAGGTGAGCCAGGGCTACGAGCCCGCGGGCGACCTCTACCCGACCTACAACAGCGGCTACCTCAACCCCTTCGCCGCCACTTTCACCCCGCTGCCCGGCCAGCGCGGACAGGACAACGCCGCCAGCCCCTTGAGCCTGTTCAACCAGTCCGGCTTGCCGTTCCGCCTGACCAACGATCTGGAGGAGCGCACTGTGCTCAAGGCCGACCTGGATTTCCAGGCCGACCGCTACAACCGGGTGAAGACCGGGGTTGAGTACCAGGCTATCGACACCCACACGCGGCACTTTTTCTACGTGGGCGGCCCCTTGCAGGACCTCTGGAGCGCCAGCCCCAGTCTGGCCGCGCTCTACGCCCAGGACCGCCTGGACCTGGGCGACCTGGTGCTGGATGCCGGCCTGCGTGCGGACTGGTTCGACCCGGCGTCCGATTTCCCCACGGTCATCGGCGAAAACCGGCCCGGCGACCCGCGTTACAGCGGCAAGCGGCGGGTCAGGCTCAGCCCGCGCCTGGAGGTGGGTTTCCCGGTCACCGACCGCAGCCAATTGCGCCTGAGCTACGGCGTGTTCACCCAAACGCCCTCGCTCAGCGACATCTTCGGCCTCAGCCGCCGCGACATCCAGTCCGACCTGGCCAGCGACAACGTGAACAATTTCTTCGGCAACGGGCGGCTGGACATCCCGCGCACCACCGCGTTCGAGGCCGGGTTCACCTGGCTGGCCGGCGAGAACCTCTATTTCGATTTCGTCGGCTACAACAAGGACCTGCGCGGCGGCGTGGCCTACCGCTGGCTCACTCCGGCCCAGCTTCTGGATTTGGGCGGGGTCACCGACCGCGGGCAGACCCGTTTCGGCAAGAACCTGTTCGTTGCCACCAACCAGGACCAGGGCAACATCCGCGGCATCGACCTTAGTGCGAGCCGTCGCTTCAGTGGCTGGTGGTCGGTCTCGGCCGACTATTCGCTCTCGTTCGCCCGCTCCACTGCCAGCGACCCGGAGGAGTTCGCCCGCTCCTACGGCAAGCAGGTGATCCGCGACCCGCTCACCGGCCGGGATGTGAACCCCACGCCGCCGAGCCAGGAAAGCCCCACCGACCTGGACCAGACCCATTCGGCCAACGTGACTTTCTCGGTCAACGTGCCGGAGAGTTTCGGCGGTAACGGCATCGCCGGGCGTGTCCTGGCGCGCAGCGGCGCGTTCCTGACCTGGCATTTCAACAGCGGACGGCCCTACAGCCTGGTGAACAGCCAGGGCTATCTGGCCACGGGCGAGAACAACGGTGGCCGGACCGCCTCGGTCCAGAGCGCCAACCTGCGCCTGACCCGCTCTTTCAGCCTGGGCACGGGCCGCCGTCTGATGGTCTTCGCCGAGATCATGAACCTGTTCAACGCGCTGAACGTGGCCGCCTCCAAGGTCAACCCCACCACCGGCCAGCCCGGGGTGGATGCCTACCTGCAGGGCGAGCTGGCCCAGAAACTCAACGCGTTCACCATGCCGCCCGCCTCGCGCAGCGTGGCGGCCGAGGCCGCGGCCAACCCGGGGTTCTCCTCCGACCCGGCCGAGCGTCTAACTGTGGCACAAATACGGGATATCAACGGGGACGGGATCGTGGAGTACCCGGAAACGTTCGCCCTGGAGCTGGCCGGCCTGATGGCCGCGATGGAGGACCCCACGGCATGGCTCCGTCCGCGCGAGGTGCGTTTCGGAGTGAGGCTGGATTTTTGATTTATGTTTTTAGATATTTCCTAAATATTGAGTCAAGCAAATGGAATACACTAAATTTAAGCAGTTAATCAAAGAAGGAGAAAGGTCTAACGTTGATTTTAAAATAACTTGTGAAGCTTTCTCTTCCGCAAGGAAAAGAGAGAATGCTGAACTTGTAAAAGATGTCTGCTCCATGGCCAATAATGGAAATATTGCAAGTTACATTATCATTGGAGTATCAGATGACGGGGCTATATTTAAGTCTGTGAATAACGATCAATTAACAGAAGAACATTTGCAGGATCTCATTAAAGCAAACCTCAATCCAATTCCCAGTGTTAGATTCTTTGATAGAAAATGGCCAAAAGCCGATTTAAGACATAGAAATAAACGCTTTGTTATAATTCAAGTAGGCCCAAACGCAAGACAAGCATATAGATTTTCCAAGGATATCGTTGCTTACGAAGAGAAGTGTGTCTTTAAGAAAAACGAGGTGTGGATACGAAGAGGTAGAATATGCGATTTGGCGACTCCGGAAGAGATAGCAAAATTAGTCAAGGGGAAAGACCCTCTTGAAAAATCAGACGATATTAATATTATAGAGTATGCAGCTCTTGAAAAACCAGCAATAGCAGAAACCATCAGAAATGACATGTTAAAATATTTTAAGGAATTGAACATTTTGTTTAAACACAAAAAAGATTTAATTATAATTAATTTAGACAATAACAGATATTGCATAAAGCCCTTGGTGTTGTCAGCCTTAAATACAAAAGATGCGTTTGTTAATAATTACAGCATGACGCGCGAGTTTGAGCATTTTTCTTTATTTATTACAACTGATTCGGTATCAAAAATCGCATTTCCGCATCACGTCGATATTATTCATCCGCTACCATGGGGCTATTATGCACTGTTTAATGCTACAATAAAAGCCGACAACTGGTTTATTTCCAATCTTAAACGCTCTTATTTTGCGGCTTTTGCGAATTCTTTAGAAAATAATCCGTGTGTTGCATTGACTCTAAAAAATATCAAAACAACAAACAACCTAAGAAATTCCTTGAGAAAGACTCTTGAATATCTAAAAGAATCAAAATCAGCCATCAATGCTATCAATAAATCAAAATACAATATCAACAACTTGTTAAAACTATTCATTAATAGCCCGGACAAATTTATCAACACTTCAAAGGGTGGATATACAAGTAAACATAGAGACATTAAAAAAGAATTGCTCAACAGAGCAAAATTTGTTGTCGATAACACATAATTACACATCTGTCCTGCGACTGAACGATCATCAAACATCGGAGCCTTGCAGGTTGAACTTTAGAGCTTTTACAGCATTAATAATATTAATGCTCCTCGCCGCCTCCGCGGCCCCGGCCGCCCAGCGCCCGGACCACAAGGCCAAACGCGCCGTGGCCGCCCGCCTGGCCCGCTTCCAGGCGCGCCAAAGCTCGGGCAACGACATCGCCTTCTATCCCTCCAACACCGGGTTCCTGGCGGTCAACCCCACCAACCCTTTCGCTCCGGGCGGGTTCTGGCCCAGCGGCTCCACGGACAACTATGTCTACCAGTGCGGGCTGAACGTGCTGGGGCTGATCGATGCGGACGGGGATGGCGTGTTCGGCGACACGGTGGAGGTGAGCGCGGTCTATGACGCCGAGTGGCGCGAGGGGCGCGCCCCCGGCTCCAGCAGCGACCCGGCGGCCGGGCTGTTCTTCTCCAGCAGCGCCGAGGACCTGGCCCTCTGGCCCGAGGAATTCCGCAGCACGGACAACGACCCGGACAGCCCCACCTACAACCAGTCTGTCCCCGCCATCACCGGCGATCAGGACATCGTGGCCCTGTACACCGACATCGGCGGGCCGGTGTTCAAGAGCGCGGGAATTCACCGCCTGGGCGTGCAGGTGGCCCAGCGGCTTGTGCTGATCAGCACAGGGCTGGAGCGGGATATCCTGTTCGTCAACTGGAAGCTCGCCAACGCCAGCCAGTGGGCCGACCTGAGCGAGGTCGCCCGTGCGCCCTACGACATCCGCGGGGTGCTGGTGGATATCAAGACCGATTTCGACATCGGCGTGGCCACGGATGACGCCTCGGCGGTGCTGCCCACGCGCCAGACCGCCCTGGCCTACGATTCCGATTTCCGCGAGAGCGCGTTCAGCCGTCAGCCCGCGATCCAGGCCACCACCCTGCTCTACAGCCCCACTGAGGACGACGGCCTGGACAACCCCACCGTGCTGGAGCCGAACGGCAACGGCCTGGTGGATGAGACTTTCGGCGACATATTGGCCGCAGGGCTCACCGACCCGCGCACCGGCCGGCCGTTCGATTTTCCGGAGGAGATACGCAACCTCAAGGCCGAGCGCTTTTTCCTCTACACCATGTACACTTTCGGCGACCTGCGTCCCGACCCCTATTCCGATGCCGAGGCCTACCGGATACTATCCGCCGCACCCGGCGCCACCCTTCTGCCCGCGTTCGACCCCTACGCCGGATTTCTGGAATCGACCATGGTGGAGGACCTGCGCCAGAACATGGTCCTGGGCAAGTTCGACCTTCCGGCCCAGGGCGAACCCGCCGAGGTCTGGGCCGCCCTGGCGTTCGCCCCGGCCGTGGATGACCCGGGCGTGAACGGCCGACGGGCCGACCTTTCGCGCCTGACCCCGGAGGGTGAGTTCGCCCGGATCGTCGCCCTGACCGATGTAGCCCGGCGCACGTTCGAGGCCGGGTTCCTTCGCCCGCTGCCCCCGGCCGGCCCCGAGATGCGCCTTGTCCCCGGGGACCGTCAGGTCACGATCACCTGGAGCGACCTGCCCGCTTCTTCTACCCGCGACAGCTACGCCGACACCTGGCAGGCGGGCCAGCTCACGTTGCACGACTCCATCCCGGATGGGTTCCCGCGGATCAGCGGCTACCGCTCGAGCGATTTCGAGGGCTATCGGGTCTACCGCTCCCTGACCGGCGAGCGCGCGGATGCCGTGCTGATCGCCCAGTTCGACCTGGCAAATGGGGTGGTGGATTACAATGTCACCCGCAGCGTGACCACCTCGGACGGGTTCACCGGCACGGGACCTTACACGCTCAAGCTGGGCAGCGACACCGGCCTGCAGTACTCCTTTGTCGACCGCGGCGAGGACCTGGGCGGCCTGGTCAACGGCGTCCCTCTGTTCTACACGGTCACCTCCTACGACTACAACCCTTTCAACTGGCAGGGCGAGTCCCTGGAGTCGAACATCGGGTTCAAGCGCCAGGACAGCCGGGGTGATTTCGTGCAGCAGGCCACCCCGCGCGAGGAGACCTCCAGTTGGCGCGGCGGTGCCTGGGATTCCCAACTGGTTGGAGGAGATGGCCTGCCATTGAACGAGACGAGCCTCCCCGCCGTGGTCTCGGACACCCTGGGCAGCAGCTCGGACACGGTCACGGTCGATCCACTCGACCCGACCAATCGCTCGATCCTCCGTCACAATCTGGTGGTGGATTTCCCCGCGGCTCCTCCCGTGCAGAGCGCCGCCCTGGTCCCCGGCGAGCTTAACCTCGTGCAGCCCCTGGCCCTGCCCGATTCCGGGGTGTTCGTTGTCGACTCGCTGGAAAGCGCCCGGAGCGCCACCCGCTTTTTCAACATCTATTTCCACTGGCGCGACAATGCCGGACGGGTGAGCGCGGGGAGCCTGACCGATAAGAGTTACGCCTACAGCCGCGGCGAGAAAGTTGGCACGTTCTGCTATGATGGGCGCTCGGACAGCCTGGGTGTGCTCTACTCCGGCAGCGTGGATATCTACCGCGGCGGCCGGGCGGATGCCAAAGTCGCGCCGCTTCGGATAAATGGCGTTACCGGCGCCCTCGCCAGTCCGGGGATCAATTACCCGCACCCGCTCTACCGTTTCACGGCCCAGCCCGCGCGGGTCACTTTCCCCGGCGCGCCATTCACCGTACTGCAGCCAATGAACCTGGACCAGCTCAACAGCGAGTACATCTCCGGCGAGAGCGCCGCCACAGCAAGCAACATGGGAAGTTTCGCCCCGGGCGACATCGAGATCCGCTGGGAAAGCGACAGCCGCCTGGCCTCGGTGCGCGACCTGACCCACCGGGTCGATATCCGGTTCAGCCAGTTCACGGATGACGGTTGGGGTTTCCTGCCGCTCGGCACAGTCAGCCGCGAGGACATGATCTGGCAGAGCCTGCACGTGTTCCCCAAGCACAATCGCACCTACCGTCTGCTGCCCGACCCGCTCTACTACAGCCACCCGGAGAACCCGGACAGTTTGAGCCTGAGCCTCTATGTGCGCGGGGTGGAGCTGTTCGTCACCGGGATCAGACAGAAACCGCGCGCCGGGGATGTCTGGCTGGTGCGCTGCGGGTTCAACAGCGCAGCGGGGGATGAGGTGAGCCCGGTGCCCGGCCAACAGGTGAGCGTGCGTTTCAACCGCGCCAGCCGGCGGCCCGAGGACGAGCGCCTG